>CAZGVH010000001.1:0-3505 GCA_964528955.1 uncultured Dehalococcoidales bacterium
CCATAATTCCCCGTTTATTCGCAGCAGATAACTCTTGCGGTCTCCCTTTTTCATAAATAGCCTTTTCCTGTTTTTACTGGTAGAGGGTGCCTGTATTAATTACCGGTGAAGTAGCCGAATCGCTGCAAAGAACCACCAGCAGATTTGAAACCATCGCTGCTTTTTTCTCTTCATCCAGATCGACCAGGTGTTTATCAGCCAGTTGCGTCAGGGCCATTTCTACCATACTGACAGCACCATAAACTATTTGAGTCCTGGCAGCAACCACCGCCGAAGCCTGTTGCCTGCGCAGCATTGCCTCGGCAATTTCCGGCGCGTATGCCAGGTGACTGAGCTTGGCTTCGATAATCTCTACGCCTGCTCTGTTCATCCTTTCCTGCAACTCCGCTTCAAGCATCTGGCTGATTTTATCGGTACTGGCGCGCAGGGTCAATTGCTCCTCATTCATTTCTTCGAATGAATCGTAGGGATAGGATTGCGCCAGGTGACGCACAGAGGCTTCGCTTTGAATGATGACGTACTGCTCGTAATTATCGACATCGAAAGAAGCTTTAAATGTATCGTTCACCTTCCAGACGATTACGGCGGCGATTTCTATGGGATTGCCGATTTTATCGTTTACCTTGAGCTTTTGTCCGCTCAGGTTGCGAGCCCTTAAGGTGATTTTCTTCTTGCTGTAAAACGGGTTGGCCCAGAAGAATCCGTTTTGCCTGACCGAACCGGCATATTTTCCGAAAAGAACCATTACCTTGGATTCATTCGGGTTGACGATAAACAATCCTGGTAAAACCACGATTACTGCTATAAGCAGCAATACGACGGCAAGCGCTATCATCCAGACAATGCTTCCATCCTGGCTGAAAACGAACAGCAGGGCAGTTGCAATAAGTAAAATAATTCCAATTGCCAGCATTAAAAAACCGTTGTAAACTTTTGTAACCTTTTCCGTCATAGATACACCTCCTCAGATATATCATTGTGATATCACAATAATATCATCAGTCAGAGTAAAAATCAAGAGTTTTTATTGGAAATTATTGTATAACTCCGCGTAGTCTGAGAGAGTTGATTAAGTCGCAGTATACTTCTGAATTAATAAGATAAAACAATGTCCGTAGTCCTCAAGAGGTATCAGAAAATGGGGATGACAGAAAAAACGGTGGCGGAAAAAACCTCTATACCCCTCGAAGAAGTAACTGAAATCAAAACGGAAATGGGAAGCGATATCGATTAGACTTCCTGCCTACTGCAGTGTCCTTCTCATTTCCTCATACTGCTCCTGGCTGATTTCCCCCCTGGCATAACGCAACTGGAGTACTTTCAACGGGTCATCCGCTGCTTGTCCGGCTGACGGGCGCGCATATCCTGTTTGGGGATTGGGGCTATTACTGTAAAACCTGATGCCTTCATGAATAAGCCTGGCTATCTTGTCGGCTTTGCCTTTAGGTAAGGCGGTCAGCACCAGGTCGTTGCTCATAAATCTTTGTGTTATCACAATGGTGCTGAACAGGATTCCCCTGTCAGCTTTAAAATTGGCCATATCTTCGTATCTATAGTCTTCAATCGTCTTGCGCAAACCCATCGTGCGCGGCATGTAGAGGATTATGCGTTGGTTTGTAACAAATATGCTGTCGGGCGTAAACAGCTTTTTTAGCCGGGATTGACGGATTTTGGCAATCACTGTTTCATCTGTGTATAGCATCTTGTCAATCGCTCTGGGAACTTTAACCGGTTTATAAATGTCGGCCATTATATCACCTCCGTGTCATATATCATCAATCTCTGCTTTATAAAAATTTACTTATAGTATAGCACCGCTAATACAACAAGCATATAGACATCTCTCGTCTGCGATATTATAATCATTTAGAATAAAATAATCGGTCTATAACGGGAGGCATATATGTGCTTTTCGGCCGGAGCCAGTTTTGCCGGTGGCGCTGTAATATCCGCTATAGGAGTAGCTGCGCAAACGCAGATCAGCAAGCCGGCGCAGAGGCTTTTCTCAATAATCCCGTTTTTCTTCGGATTCCAGCAGTTTGCCGAGGGGGTGCTATGGGTAACGCTCGGTTCCGGTAAATTTCCTGTCCTGCAGGATGTCGTCACCTATATCTTTCTAGTTACGGCGCTGATAATCTGGCCCTCGATGGTGCCGTTATCCGTCCGTTTAATGGAAGGAATTGCACTAAGGAAAAGAATACTCAACGTTATTTTGATTACCGGCTGCCTGCTCTCCTGTTTCTATGCCTTCTGCCTGATTTATTACGATATCTTCCCGCGTATAAACAGTTTTCATATAGAATATATTTATAATGTGCCGCAAACTCTTATGAGCATCGCTTTCGTATTCTATTTAATAACCACTATTGTTCCCTTTTTTGTTTCGTCCGCCAGAAGGATGTGGGTATTCGGAATACTGATTGCCGTCTCATGCATAGTCACCGGGTTCTTTTTTTCGCAGTATCTGACATCCGTCTGGTGCTTCTTTGCCGCCATCATCAGCATCATAGTCTACTGGATATTAAGAGGAGTTAAATCGAAGGCTGTTGCCTAAGCCTGAGACAGAAATAACACTTTATAAAAAGGAGATGAGAGTGTCTAAAAAAGTTCTTGTCGTTTATGGAACGCGTTACGGAGCCACCGAGAGTACATCGGAGGAAATTGCCAAGGTGCTGCGGGAGCATGGGATCGATACAGTGGTAGCAAATGCCACAAAGGAAAAAGTCGGGGATATTTCCGCTTATGACATGGTCATTGTTGGAAGCGGGATGCAGATGGGAAAATGGGTAGGCGCCGCCGAGGATTTTCTAAAGAAGCATAAAAAGGAACTTTCCGAAAAGAAAACGGCTATCTTCGTTTCATCCGCTGCGCAGGCTCTGCTCGAATTCGATAAAAAAGACGATGAAATCGAAATGGCAAGAAAGAAGTACCTGGAGGAAAAGGCGGAAAATTACGGCCTGCGTCCTCTCTCTATGGTTATATTCGGCGGAGTCTGGGACTATAACAAGATGTCCTTTATCTTCAAGAAAACAATGTCGCCGTTCAAGATAAAAATCGAGGAATGTGGATATAAGGAAGTTAGTTCGGGGCTTTATGATACCCGCGATTGGGATGTCATCAGGAACTGGGCGAAGGAAATCGCCGCAAAGGTCTAGTTATCGGTCTGCGTTATGGTTCTTATCAATTATGGGGGCAATTTATAATTTGAAGCCGCTTAGTTCGACAGGCTTCCTTCGAGAGTCTCAGGACAGGCATCACGAACGGTTTTGCGGTTGTTTTGTCATTCTGAATTCGTACATTAGCGAAGCTAAGTATAAATGAAGGACGAATGAAGAATCCGGGGAGGTTGTATTAATAAGTATATTGCCCCTCCCCAGATCCTTCAGTCACCCCTTGTGACTTCAGGGTGACATAAATGGAATTGTCAGGTCGACTAAAACCTACGTTGTCTTATATAATCTAGAACTTGGGAACTTGCGGCAGATGAGCTAAGGCTTCCTTGACC
>CAZGVH010000001.1:3605-40341 GCA_964528955.1 uncultured Dehalococcoidales bacterium
TTATATAATCTAGAACTTGGGAACTTGCGGCAGATGAGCTAAGGCTTCCTTGACCATTTCAGCCGGGTAGTCGTAATCCTCCAGCTTATTGGCAAGGTAAGCATCGTAGGCGGCAAGGTCGAAGTGCCCATGTCCGCTATGCGCCAGCAGGATGGTTTTGGCTTCGCCTGTCTCTTTGCACTTCAAGGCTTCGTCTATAGTAACCCTGATGGCGTGGTTGGTTTCCGGCGCGCTGATAATACCCTCGGTGCGGGCGAACTGGACGCCGGCAGCAAAGGTTGCCAGCTGCGGAACCGCTTTGGCTTCGACAAATCCCAGCTTGTGCAGATGACAGATAATCGGCGCCATGCCGTGATAGCGCAATCCGCCGGCATGAATCGATGAAGGAATAAAGGTATGCCCCAGCGTGTACATCATCACGATGGGAGCCAGTCCCGCCACATCGCCGTAATCCCAGGCATAGACACCCTTGGTGATGGTAGGGCAGCTGGTCGGTTCGACATTGATGATGCGCAGGTCTTTTTTCTTGCCCTGAATCTTGTCTACCACGAATGGCAGGTACATTCCGGCAAAATTGGAGCCGCCGCCGACACAGCCGACAATGATGTCGGGATAGGCATCCGCCTGCTCCGTGATCACCTTCTTCGTCTCCAGTCCGATAACCGTCTGGTGCAGCAGCACGTGGTTGACGACGCTGCCGATGGAGTACTTGGTATCGTCATGGGCGAAGGCGTCTTCGCAGGCTTCGCTGATAGCGATACCGAGGCTGCCGGGGTGATCCGGCAATTCAGCCAGCAGCTTTCTGCCGATTGCGGTATCGGGGCTGGGGCTGGGAACGCATTTGGCTCCCCAGGTCTCCATCAGGATGCGGCGGTAGGGTTTCTGGTTATAGCTGACGCGCACCATATAGACCTTTACTTCGAGTCCGAACAAAGCCCCCGCCATCGACAGTGCGCTGCCCCATTGACCGGCGCCGGTTTCCGTTGCCAGCCGTTTGAATCCCTCTTTTTTGGCATAATAGGCCTGTGCTACCGCGGTATTCGGTTTATGGCTGCCGGCAGGGCTGGTACCCTCGTATTTGAAGAATATTTTAGCCGGAGTGTCCAGCGCTTTCTCAAGTCTGCGCGCCCGGTGCAATTCCGTCGGTCTCCACATTTTGTAAATCGCCTGTACCTCATCGGGTATTTCTATCCAGCGTTCCTTGCTGAACTCCTGCTTGTTGATGGCATCGGGGAAGAGGGGAGGAGGCAGCGGCATATCCAGCGGGCAGGGCTGCTTGGTTACAGGATGCACCAGCGGCGGCAGCGGTTCCGGCAGGTCGGGTAGGATGTTATACCAGTGGGTCGGCATGTCCTTCTGGTCGAGTATGTACATGGATTTCTCTTCTGAAATCTTCATTATTTTCTCCTTTATTTATTTTTGTAACTCTGATTTTTATTCATATTCTCGGCCCCGGCGGGGCCATGTGCCCGCTAACTTGTACATCTCCAATCCTCCTTTTTTGCCAATAAAAAAACCTCCCGCCCTTAAAGGGGCAGGAGGTTACTTCCGCGGTACCACCCTTCTTAACCGAACCGTTCGATTCGGTCATCTCTGCCAGGATACGGATTCACTTGTATAACCCGATATCCAAGGATATGCTAACACTTCCTGTGCGGCAAAACCTAGTCGGTTTTAGAGGGGAACCTTTCGGTTCGCAGCTCCCGGGTCCATTCAATCTGACCGCCGGTACCGGTTCACACCTTCCCCGGCTCTCTGAAACCTGCGTGTGGGATTTATTAGTCCCGTTCATAGCCTTTTTATATTCGATTGTAGTTGTATTCTATGGCACGGTAATACGTATGTCAATAGGTAAGGGGGGAAAATATCATATTAAGGGTTAAATTGTTGATGTTTATAGCAGATAGGCGCCATCGATACGCAGCGTCGCCCTGCCGCCGAAGAGTACGTCTTTTCCTCGGGTAGTTAATCTGACCGTATTAAATATGCGGTCATTGCCGCCCTGCTCGACAGCTACCGGAGAGCCATCCCACAGTCCGTTTTTCAACATGTAATTTCCGAAAGCGCTGTTCCCCGAGCCGGTTGCCGGATCTTCCAGGTATCCGAATTTTGGGGCGAATACCCTTGTATGCGCCAGAAAACCGGCTTCCCCGGTCTCTCTTGTGAATATCAGGATGATATCGATACCTTTATCGAGGCAAAATTCTTTTAATTTCTTCTCATCCGGTAAGAGGGAAATTTCCAGTTTGTAATCATTCAACGGCACGATTAATGTCTTCAATCCGGCGTCTATGAAATCGATTGGCAGGTTTTCATAGATAGCACCGGCAGGTATGTTTAAAGCTTTGGCGGTATCCACCAAAGTAACCGGAACATTTAAATATTGTGCCTGCGGCGCGGTAATATAGACGGCATCTTCATTGGAAATCCGGTTATATACGGTCAGCCGTCCTTTTTTGTTGGTATCGATGACAAGCTCTTTTTTCAAACGCAGTTTTTCATCGCTTTTTATCAGTTCATACATAGCAGCGATTGTCCCGTGCCCGCAGAAATCGACTTCGCACTCGGATGAATAATAGGTAAGTTTGCAGTCGGCTGTTGCGGACTCGGAACAGAAAATCACCTCGGAGACGAATCCCTTATGCTGCTTAGCGATAGAGAGCATTTCGTCTTCTGATAATTTCTCTTTTCCGGTGAACAGACACGCTGCCGGATTCCCCAGGGACTCGCCGGAGGTAAAAGCGTCGATTTTCTTATATCTTAGTTGTTTCATGATGATTTTTTATATGGGCTTAATATACCTGTTCGCTGTCTCCCAGGTATTATATTTTGCTCATTTTATTGTCTTGAAGATGGGGTGTCAAGGGAGGGAAGGAATTTATAGCCAAGAATAAAAAGCTGTTATTATTTAGCTAGCATGACATTGCTCGCACTTGAGATTGCAGGCGTTGGTGGTTTTCCAAACAGGGTGAATAGGAAACCCGATACAACCCATGCCTATTGCTCCCGATACTGTAGGCAGTGTTTTTTTGTATTTTAATAGCCAATGGAACAGTTGCTTCCATCCTATTAAATAAGCATAATAAAATGCTGATGTTGCTTGTCTCATCGATAGAGATGGTGGATTATAAAAGGATTAAACTTTCTTTTATTTATAGTAGTATTAATAATCTTTTTCAGCATTTCTCATTTCTACGACTTGTAATCCATATTACTCTTTACCGACAAATTAGTTTTGATCTTAAAAAATAAAAAGCAATAACAAATGCAAGTAAGATGATAGAACCAGCAATAATTAACAGCGTGGCATTTGATGACTTCTCAAAATTTGCAGTAACGGAATAATTTCCATTCATAGTTATTATTACAGATTTGTTAACGCTATTATCAATTATCTCGTTATTGCTGCTCCAACCTTTAAATTTAAAACCATCATCGGCTTGCGCTTCTAGTATAACAACTGCATCTTCATCATAGATAAATGTTCCTTCACCAGGTGATGTTACACCCCCCCCTTTTTCACTTGATATCGTTAGTTCTTTTTGCGGGGTTATACTTGTCTCAGGCAAAGGTATTTCTTCATCAATTACCGTTATTTTCCAGTAATTTAGTGTACCTTCAAAAGAATAGGGCCCTGTAGAAGATATAATATACGGTTCAAAAGTAATACCAGGAGTTGAATATGTAGTTGTTTCCCCATTTATTGTCAGTGTGATTCCATTTTCTCCGACAGTAAATTTATCCCAATCTATTTCATACTGGTGAATTATACCTGAATCCGTTTGAACCTTCTTCAGATTTAAAGTAAATAAGCCGAAAATATCGGAGGATAAAACTGTTAAACTGTACGCGGTCTCTTTATCGCTGAGTATTTCAATCCTATAGTTATCATAAGCTGGAGCAATTGTAACTTCTTTGCTATGTGAGTAATAGAATGATCCCGGTATTTCAGCTTGAATTTTACTATTAACAATTCCTGTTACTCTGCCAGCAGAGTCATACACCCGAAAAGAAATAGGCGAATCATCTAAAGCTCTCGAAAAGGTCGTTAAAATCTGGGGTATCGGATTTTCCGGCCTCCATTCAGGGTCAGGAGGATAAGTCCAACCGATATATTTTCCAATGATTAAATTATTATTACCAAAATTCAATTCATTTAAATTGCTTATGGTTACAATCCCATAGGAATGAATAATCTGGTTGTTACCCAAATAAATTGCGACGTGTCCATACGGATTATTGGTTGCTTTGTCAAAAAATATAAGCGCTCCTCTGGGTGCGTATGTCCAACCCTCCGGTTCCGTATCATGAAGGGTCAGGTTGAATTTATCTGGCAGGTCTATGGCATTAACTTCTACCAGTTTGGCATTAGCACCATTCCAACTTGTTGCTTCTGTGTTCATAAATGCATTGGCGACAAAACTGGCACACATTTCATACCATTCCATACTTCCAAGTCTGTATTCTGACCATGAAATAGCGATGTCGGCCCAGTTAGAGAAATCATTCGGTTGTTTACTATTATCAATCGTTATTAAGTGCTCTTCAGATATTGATACAGCCTGAATAGCTACGATAGGCAATGAAAATATGGATAATAATAATGTTATCGGTATTACCATTCTTAACGGTTTTAGTTTAATTAAAAATTTTTTATTGTAAATCAACATAACCCTCTTTGAAAAGTGTATTTAAAAAAGAAATGCAATCTGATTCCACCTTCTGAAAAGAGGCCTGGTATTTTTGAGCCAGCGAATAAGATATTTGGTGAACACTTCTTTTCCCATCGCATAGAGATAAAATCTCATGAATCAGAGGATTGACACAGGAAGCCACTCCTGAAAAAGCATTATAAAGAATGGCAGTAGGATTGGGATAAATCGGGCTATCGTTAATTGAAATTTTCGTATTCATATCAAGTATATTAAAGTTGATATAGTCAACTGCGATATGTCTTTTAATTCTGGGAACCGACCTGGAAGTTACTCTCTTATCGATTGTAAACATGTCTTCTTTTTTTGACGATAGCATTACCAGTAAAGGGTCGCTTTCCCGGTAATGGGATAAATATAGCAATATTTCCTCATAGTCCAGTTTGAATACCTCTTTATTATCATATTCCTGAATTACTTTCTCACGGTAGATATCACTCATTTCGGTTGCCTCGGCACATGTCATGCCGGAAGAGACCGTATAGTCATAGGCAAGCGTAAAATCGGGCAACAGCCCCGGATTGATACTGCTTATCCCGTATTTTTGCGGGCACCTCACTACTTGCGCCCCCTTATTCAAAAGAAAACTGGCAATATTGAATGAATGGATTATACCTTTATGCCTGATCAGGAAATCGATAGTTTGCTGCGCTTCCTCCGCATTTTCGGTTGGGAAACCCAAAAAGGTGTAGAGATGATTCCAAATACCAGCATTATAAACATTTTTACAGACTTCAATGGCTGTTTCACGGTCGGTTCCTTTTTCCATCAAGTCAAGTACCCGGTTGCAAGCTGACTCCAGCCCCAGGTAAAGTAGTCTGAAACCCGCTTTGTACATTTTATGGCAGAGTTCAGAAGTGAACTGGCGTTCTAACCTGACATTGGTCGAGCACTTGAAATCAGTCCCCCTGTTTATCAATTCGTCGGTCAGTTTAATCATCAATGCCGGACTGATTGCTTCATCGGAAAAAGCAAAGTGTGATCCACCGTATTTTTGAGACAATTGCTGCATGTCATCAACAACTTTATCTGCAGTACGCGTTTTATAGCTCCACCTGTAGGATTCATTATGTGAACAAAAAGCGCACTTGCCCCAGTAACAGCCGCGTGATGCCAGTATCGGAAGCACCGTTTCCGGGCTAAGATACAAATTAAGAGGCAAACCATCGAAATCCGGCGTGGGTAATGAATCGGCATCAGGAGAAGGAGTGACATCGTTGAATTTCACCTTATTTTTATCAGAGTAGATTAAATTAGGAACATCCTGCAGGTCCTTATCTCCGGAAAGATGCTCGGCCAGTTTTAACAAAGGGAATTCCCCTTCATTTATGATGGCGCTGTCAAAGTAATCGGTAAATAACTCCGGATATTTTCCGAACACCTCCGAAAACAGGGTAATAATATAACCGCCAACTGTAACGTGTGCCTTTTTATATGATGACTTCAATAAACGTGAAAGGGTTAAGGCTGGAATAAACTGGCTGTCTCCGGCAATCGAAATACCGATTAAATCGGGGGATTGCTCTTCGATAAAAGGTAATAAATGTTTTTCGTATAATTTTAAAAATGGATTTATTTCACTATTTGTGGTTATCTTCTTTATATTTTCAAAAGAGCGCTGAATTCGAATATTAAGAGGCCAGACTAAATCTTCTCCTCCCGGGAAACAGGCTATAGATGTGATTTCCTGTGCTTGCTTTAATATGTTTCTGGCATCAGTAACTTTATCTATATCATAGAAATCCCTCTTATTTCTGAATGTTTTTTTTGCTTTATCAACATGTGCTGCAATATAGGGGACGCTGGATTTCGCCTTGAAGAGGTCGCAGTAACGCTGCTGTTCCATTCCTGGATTAAGCTCGTCTTTTGAATTCAGAATATCGAATTGTTTCTGTAATTTTAATGCCAACTCTGATAGATAAGTTTTCGACATAAGTAAATCATATGCTTCGATATTAAAGTCTTTTTGAATTACATCAATACCATTACTTTTCAGATAAGCAGTCAATGAAGGCAAACTTAAATATGGTCGATAAGGAGTCCAAAATGGAGGGAATATGAGTAACACTTTCATAGTAAAATAACCTTAAATATAATATCTAATATTAGCTAAATAAAAAATGTTCAAGTATTTTTCTTTATTGCAGAAATAATATACGAAATTCCAGCGGCGATAAGCGGTAAAGTGACAAAAAACAGGGTGTAATAAAAGCTATGGAAAAAGCCTCTACCAGGTATATATCTGGTGGTGGTGATAACTATGTTGGATTCCATATAGATTGATATGACTCCGACGATTATAAATAATATGCCTGTAATAACAGGTTTCTTAGTACCGAAAAATAGAAATATGAAGGGAAGAGGTATCAGAAGTAACAAGAGAGTGTATCTGTGCAATTGGTCAAGTTGGTAATTAACTATAAACACCATGAAGGTAAATGACGCAATAAAACCAATGTAGAGGGCAATCCTGTGGAAAGTGTTTTTTTTATCTAACTCCGCCATTCTAATATCCTAATGATTAGTTCCTTCTTCAACCCGTTTTTCTCCTGCAGTCGTTCGAATCACCCAACGCCAGTGCATAGCTATGTGAAGTATTACTATAGCTACAATAACAATAGCAACCCAGGCATGAAGATCAGACCACACATCTCTCTGTAATCCCCAAAAAGTACGCCCGATACCTTCTATCATTTCAAAATAGTTATCGCGACCTCGCGGCATTATAAGCCATATTACAAATCCGGAAAGGCATTCGAACAGGAAGAGAATAAATAATATCGATGCGGTTATATAACGCTCGGTTATACGTATCCTTTTTTGTTTAATATTATTAATAATACGTTTGGTTATATCGACAAACCAATCCCAGTGTATAAAAATATGTATCAGGATGACAATAACCAGTATGATACTGATCCATGAATGATACTCTACCCATAAATATCTTGGCCAATCAAAAATGCTATCGACGTTACCATAAGGCCCTAGCCCCTGTTGATTACAATATTCTGTGCAATCCGGCTCATGGGGTCTCAACCTGCCCTCATTATTGTGTTGTCCTATACCTCTGGGAAGAATAAACCATATTATAATGCTGGAAACGATAACACCCAAAGACGAAGACAATGCTAAAAATGCCGTAAAATAATAGAAATATTTCTTTACCTTATTGTTCATGGTATTTTAACCTTTGAAATACCTTAAAGATTAATTGACCTAACTTCTATAATAATTTTATCAAACCGATAACTATAGATAAAATATTAAGCATTAATCCGCTAAGTGCAAAAATAAGCTGTTTGCGGCTGATTAAACCCAGAATACTCAGTGTTAATCCAAATAACGCAACAGGTAAATTGAACCAGTGGTACCAATCATATGGAATAAATTGGCTGAGAAAAGGAAACAGGAATGAAGACAAAACACCAATACAAGCTACCAGTCCAATAACGAACCCTGAGATACTCATATAATTTATCCCGTATTAATTACTACTGAAACGCTCTAAGTTCTTAGTTCTTATTATTCTAACTATAAGTGTCGGTTTAAAGACTACTTTGCCTGATAATTACCAGGCAAAGTAGTCTTTTACGCTGATTATTTATTTGTTATTTTTTGCCAACAATAAATCTGCGTAAAGCAGCTGTAATTATCAGTAATAATCCGCCTGCACAGCCAAGGTAATAGCCAATAGTGAGCTTAGTTTCGACATTACTGATGTACGGGTCACCCATATCTAATCGGAATACACCATTCAAGGGAGCATTGTAAAATCCCTTAAGATTCATGCTAATAACTATAACGGCAGTTATAGCTACTATTATAAATGATATTCCGACACCGCCTACAAGTGCTGATGGTAGAGATACCCCTATCTTACCAATGCCGATTCTCTCTTTTTCATCGCTGCTGGCAAACATGCCGAAAAGAATAACTACCACACATACTGCCAAATATATCCACATGAAATTGTCAAACCAGCTCGGCATTATTTGATCGTAGCCAGCTATCCACGCAGAAAAATCAGACGGAACAAATGACTCAATGCCATAAGCATAGATATTGACAGCGGTAGTGCTCAATGCAACTATATAAGCTGTCCACCATGGTTGAAACCAGGCGTAAATAAATAACACAGCACCAATTAAAACCAATCCCCGGAATATCCAGGTCCTGATACCACCCATATCTAAATTATCTCCTTTCTCTAGAATTCTATCGGGTGTAGTGGGGGTGATGCTTCATTTTAAGCCTGTATTCACCCCCACTGTCAAGATAACTGTTTGATTATATCATCAGGATAATGCTATATCTTCTAAACTAACATCCTTCTCGGTGCTGATATCAGCTATAGTTTTTGATTTACCGCCGGCTTCTATTTTTAACGAGAAAGTGCCCACAGCTAAACCCTCGAACCAGAAATCTCCGAAGTTATCAGTAGTGGCAGTAGCATTGCCGGCGCCAGAAAGAGTACAGGTTGCACCGACGACAACTTCCTGTTTTGCCGGGTCGAATACTGTTCCCGCAATAAACC
Organism: uncultured Dehalococcoidales bacterium; assembly: GCA_964528955.1. Classification (GTDB taxonomy): domain Bacteria; phylum Chloroflexota; class Dehalococcoidia; order Dehalococcoidales; family UBA5627; genus UBA5627. The sequence goes on from CAZGVH010000001.1 coordinate 12,855, forward strand.
TCTTTGGGAGATTCAAATAATAAGTTCTCGGTTTGGTGCCAAATTCAGGATTCATTACCTCAGCTTTAGCTATCTCGGCGCTAAATGCAGACTCGTCACCGAATCGCAAAGCTCCGTTATGGCAAGAATCGACGCATCTGGGTTCCGTAATCGGCCATCCTCTGTCCCTGAGATGTGCGCAACTTGTGCATTTCTGTGCCAGTTTAAGGTTCTGATTCCAGTAAATAACATCATAAGGGCAGGCGTCTATACATAACTGATGGCCGGCGCATTTCTGGGGGTCTATGATCACCATAGCGTCATCCCTCTTAGTAATAGCGCCCTCAGGGCAGGCTGTTATGCATGGAGCCTCGTCACAATGATGGCAGCGGCTCGGTACGTAGGCTACCTTGATATGAGGTATTTTCCCGCGTACGATTTCATTTTGCTTGTTCCAGAACTGCCCTGTTTCCGGTTGTGGTTTGGCGTAGGGCATCCAGTCATTACCGCAGTGTTCGTCCTTGCAAACAAGCTGGCAGGTATAGCATCCTATGCATTCTGCCGCATCATAAACATAAACTTTCTTCGCCATTATTTTCCTCCTTCTACCCAGCCCTTAAATAGCGGGCCATACTGAGGGTCGTAATCTCGTAAAAAGGCTTCTGGGAATTCATTACGCCATTGATCCATCATTTCACCAGTTACTTTCTCGATCTCAGCCAGGTAATATTGACAAGCTAAACCGTAACCATGTTTGTGCATCGGCGGCATCACATTGATACTGTTGGGGTTGCCGCCTCTGTTGATGTCCGGGCTAATCTGGTCGTCTCCTCCTGCTTTATCCATACGTACAGCTTGCTGCATTACTTTTTCAGTTACCATAGCACCGGCAAGAACGCTGCCTCTTTCGTTGTAGATTCTAACTATATCACCATTTTTTATCCCTCTGGCTGCAGCATCTACCGGATTAATCCAGACCGGGGAATAGGCATACCCGTCAAAACCGATGATATATGGTCTGGCTTCCCTCGTCCAGGGGACATCAACGTACTGTGAGTGATGCAGCCAGTCGTTGGTCTGTGATACCACTCTGATAGGATAGGTCTTGGCTCTTTCTCCCCAGGGATCTTCATCATGAGTCCAACCTTCAGAAGCAGGGCCGCCGGGCACATACGTTGCAGTGGGTGCTCTTTCCTTATCGTCTGGGAACCAACCCATCAATGTCTGTGATTCGTATTCCATTTTACCGGATGGCGTGCTTAACGGATTTTTAGCTGGGTCTTCGTAGAATTTAAACGATGCGGGTGTACTTTCCACAGTCTTCGGGTCTCTGTCTACGGCATAATAGCCTTTTTCGTTTAAATCCTCCCAGCTGATTTTGTCTTTGATTGCCCCGCCATCATAAGCCGCCCTGGTTTGCGCCTCACTCCAATCTTTATAGTTGGTATAGCCGGGGATTATTTTATCGAGCATTCCCAGCTTCTCGGCGACCAATAATGTCGCTTCCATGTCACTCTTGGCTTCTCCCTTCGGTAGAGATGCCACTTTGTTTATGTAAGTGATGCCGCATACATCGCCGCCGGTCTTCGGATCTAATAATTCATGCAGTGTAGCAATCGGCAATATTATATCCGAATATTTCATGCAGTCTTCCAACCACATGTTCATGGTTATATGGCATTCCAGCTTCGGACTCTGGAAACCCTTACGCGTGTAGTTACCATAGGCGCGGCTACCTGTATAGCTTTGGCTGGTAGCCCAACACAAATGTATTTCAGAAAATCCCGGTTCAGGATAGACACGTTTGGTGCCCTGGTCACTGGTAGGCCACCATTCGACAGGCGGGTTCAATAAGCAGTCAGCCCAGTCGTCTCTGGGCATAAACGGTTTGTCAAGGTCGGTAGCGCTGTACCTGACACCGGTTGCCGTTGAAAAGGCGGTTGTAATTACTGAATTACCTGCTACGCTGGCAAATCCTCCGGCGCTTCCTGAAGGCAAACTACCCGTTATTGAAGAAATCTGGTGAACGCCGGGTTTTCCGTATCCCTGCATTCCCAGCAGATAGAGCTGCATTCTGTTTACGTTATCACCATAGATAGTTCTGCCGTTAGCACCGCCGCCTTTAACACCGAACAAAATCGATGTCGGTTTGGATGCCCATTCACGCGCCAGAGCTTTGATGGTATATTCAGGGATTAGGGTTATTTTTGAAGCCCAGGCAGGTGTCTTGGCAATCTTGTCCGAGGCAGTCCCTTTAACATATGCCTCCCACTTATCAAAACCATAGGCATGGGTTGCTATATAGTCTTTATCATAGGTGTCTTCGTCGAACCAGACATAAGCGATAGCAGCCGCAAGAGCAGCATCCGTATTAGGAACTATAGGTATGAATTTATTACAATGGATGCCTACCGTTTTATTTACTTCGGGACCGATGCTTACTACAGGTATCCCCACTTTTTTGTTCATCCAGTGTAAAGCTATAGGAGCAATCAATCCGCTATACCATGAGTGCGTTTCATTGCATGCCCAGCCGACCAGCATTTCGCAGTTGTTGGCATTGTCATGAAACACACCGCCGCTGGCTTCATAGTCATCTCCGATAACATATCTTCCGCCCAATTGTCCGCCTGAAGAGGTGGTAGCACGCCCGGAAGCGCTGGTAATATAGCCCTGATATTTGTCATAAGCATAATACTGCAACAAGCCTTCTTGACAACCGTGGCTACCGGGTAGACTGTGTCCTTCGGAATGGCCTCCGCTGTAGGTGGCGGTGAGAGCAGAGGGGCCATATTTGTCTCCTACTCTCTTAATTTCATTGGCTATTATAGTTGCAGCTTCGTCCCATGAAATTCTCTTGTATTTACTCTTACCACGGTTCTGCGCATTGATTTTAGCCGGGTCGCCGCCGGGTTCCCAGTCAACTCTCTGTAAAGGATACAGAACTCTGTTGGGGGAATCGGTGCGTTTTCTACGGCATATGGTCTGAACACCGATCATGGATTTCAACATCGGGGTCCATGATTTACCGCGTGCCGTATATGTCCAGCCCTTGAGATCCGGATATTCTTTATTGTAATGTATCGGCCTGATTCTTATTATTTTGCCATTCTTGACATCGGCATGTCCCGGGCAGTTGATAGCATTAAAAAATACTTCTTCCGGTTCAAGAGCTGGCGCAGTGGTTCCACCGCCGCCACCAGCTGTGATGGTCTTGGTAACTGTTTCACCGCCACCGCTAACTACAGTTTTTGTAACGACATTAGTTGTAGTTACAGTGGATGTTTTACCGCCACCGGTAGCCGAAAGTATTCCGGAACCGACAACACCGCCCACGATTACTGAACCGGTGCCAACCAGAAAATCTCTTCTGTTTATTACTACTTCTCCGGATTGGCTCTTGTCTTCTTTGTTAAGATCTTTTTCTTCTTTCAATTTATTCTCCTTTCATTTAATTCCACCACAGGATATAAATAATCCGAATAGGCAATCACCTCCTTTTTTTAGTTGTACTTCAAACACCATTCACAAAACATCATTAACTGAAAAAAATCACTATTTAATTATGGTTTTATATATTAATGTTCCACCGGATAATCTTTGAATGAAGCCTTTGTTGCCCCGCAAACAGGGCATCTCCAGTCGTCAGGGATATCTTCAAATGCAGTGCCGGCAGGTATACCTCCATCCGGGTCTCCTATTTTAGGGTCGTATACATAACCACAATCGGGGGTTTGGCAATAATATGCCGTCATACTGGATGATGAACCGGTAGTTGTTATGATGGTAGTAGTAAACGACAGTGCTTTGTTGTAATCCTGTTGAGAAAGGTATTGCGGCTGGTAACTTATTCCTTTATCACTTAACGCATTAACAAATATTCGCAGGTGATTATTGGAACCTTCTACCAGTTTATTAAAGGCTGTATCGATATTATCTTTATCGGTCTGTTCCAGGTATTTTTTAATATCGACGATGTCGATTTCTTCCACCATGGCAGCTATTTCCAATGCCTTAGCCTCAGTTGAGGCGCTTTGTCCTTTAAGTTCGTTGTACAGCGCTTGCAGATCACTATTATTGAATTTACCATAATCGTTATTTTCAGCTGGATTATCGATACCATAGGCATCAATGAGTTCTTTCACTATGTTCATATGAGCCTGTTCGCTGTTACTGATAGTATCAAGGACATATGTGCCCCATTTATCAAACGAATATCTGTAAACATCCCGGGCTAATTTTTCCACTTCATAGATGTAGTTAAGTCCTTCCTTTTCTACATCCTTCAATTTTGACGAGCAGGCTGATATCGCGGCCGTTGAGAGTAAAGCAAGCGCCAAAGCTACATAATTTTTACCTTCAGCCATAGTTTGTATCCTCCCGTTAATAAATTTTTTAAAATAATACGGCACTTACCGATTCTTTAAGTTTTTATTAATTCATCTCTCAGTACGCATTTTAATTTAGCGATAAATAGCTGTTTATTAAACGGAGCTTTAATAAAATCATTGGCGCCAATGTCGAAAGCTTTTACCAATTTCCGGATATCGTTATCACTCGATATAAAAACTATTGGTATATCATAATCATCACGTATATATCGTATCAGCTCGAATCCGGGCATATCAGTTAGTTGCTTGCCTGTTATGACAAGGCTAATATCCGGATTATTTTTTAAATTATCTAAACAGGCTTTACCCAAACAAGTAATAGACCTGTGCCACTCTGGTTGATATTTTGATAAAACATCACTTACTTCTTTTACAACTTCATTATCAGCGTCGGCTATAATTATTTTTAACAAAGCATCCTCAATATAAATAAGGCTTTATTTAACTTTTTGCATTTAATTGTTGCCAATGCTTACGCTTGTTTTACCAGTGACAGTCTCAATTGTTAAGGATACTGCTTAATAAAAGACAGGAATTTTTGAGGGTGAGATTAATTCTTGTTACAATTACTAATTGTAGAATATCGGAGTTAAATAGCGGTTAATAATCGATTTGATAAAGTAAATAAAAGTAAATATTCAGTAATAATTTGTTAAATTTATACAGCGCTAGGCTATAAAGATACCTGGGTTTTTATTTTAAGCAATATAAGCATATGGGGGATAATTTCTAACTCAGCGGTTTGATAGCGTAGTATCCTAATCCTGATTTCGAAAAGATAATTTGTGGATTTTCCGGATCGATTTCAATTTTTTTACGCAGGTGATTTATGTGCACTTTTAGGCTGTTGATAGCGCCTTCATAATAATCGCCCCAGACTATTTCACTTAAAGTATTTAACGGTACTATATTTGGCGAGTTGTTAATCAGTGCGCGCAGAATTTCGTTTTCTGTTCCTGTTAAGTTAATTGTTACATTGTTTCTGTTAATCTCGCGGCGGTCATAATCATATATTAACGAACCCCAAAACAACTTGTCTTCTCCACTGGCACGCTTGTAAAACTTCAGTAAATTTTTTACTCTTGCTATGAGCTCCATTTGACGGAATGGTTTTGTAACATAGTCATTGGCACCGAGTTCCAGCGCCTGTACTACCATTGTCTCACTGACATCAGCTGTTAGTATTAATATAGGTATTTGTGAAAACAGGCGGATTTGCTTGACTACGTCGAGCCCATCTATATCCGGAAGACCTATATCGAGAATAACGATATCAGGGGCTTGAGTTTCCACCAATTCGACCCCTTCTTTACCCCACCCCGAAGATATTATTTCAATATCAGGCCATACCGTTATAAAAGTATAACCGACGGACTTGACGATTTTGCTATCATCTTCAATAATCAGTATTTTCATTTATCTCCCGGTTTAAGTGGCAAAGAAAATCCAAAAAGACTACCCCTACCTTTATTGTTATTATGTCCCCATATTATACCGCCATGGAGTTCAACAATCATCTTGGATAGGTAAAGCCCGATTCCGAGTCCTCTATTTGAGTAAGAGGTCGTATTATAAAGTTGGAAGAGATTCTTTTCTATCTCCGGATTTATACCCAACCCGTTATCTTCTATCTCGATTGTAATATTATCTGTGTTATTAATTACCCGTAAAATTATCAGGCCGCCTTTTTGAGTAAATTTGGATGCGTTATTTAACAGGTTTAACAGAACTTCACTGATGCGTTGTTCATCAACAGGTATAAGAGGTAAAGTATCGGGAATATCAATAATAAATTTTTGTTGTTTTTCACTGAATATATATGTTGAATACTTGGTTATGTCTATAATTATCTGATGAATATCAGAAAATCTAAGGTCCAGCTTTAACATTCCAAGTTCTCCGCGTGCTATATCATGTAATTGGTCGATTCTATTATTCAACGCATGTGAACCGTCTAGTATCGTGTTTGCCATATCGATAATCATTTTATCTTTTGTTTTTTCTTCCAATACATCTTTTAAGACTTCGCTGGTATTTATCATGGAAGTAAGAGGTGTTTTCAGTTCATGTATTAAAGCACGAGTATATCCAACGCGGCGGTTTAATTCATTTTTCAGTTCATCTGATTTATCAATTAATTCCTGCGTTCTCGCATTGACCTGAGACTCCAATTCGATGGAATATTTTTCAACCTTATGGATTCTTTGGTAAATAGTTAATAAAATAATGGCTATCGCTACAGCAACACAGGATAAAGCGAACCACCACTCCTTCCAGAACGGAGGAGAGATGATTATTTTCAGTGAAGTCCATTCTTCGTTTAAAAAGTTATCAATGTTTCTGGCTCTAACCTTGAATTGATACTCTCCGCTATTTACATTTGTATACCTGGCAAAGCTCTCATTGGGGCCGCAGTATTGCCAATCGGTATCGAATCCCTCCAGAATATAAGCATATTTATTATCACGCTGTGAGGTATAGTCCAAAGCAACAAAATCGATTATAAAAGAGTTATTGCTGTAAGGTAGCTTGATCTCCTTTACTTCCTCAATGGGTTTATCGAATGATATCGATTCATTGTTAATTAAAGAAAAACCATTGATTAATACGGGAGGTTTAAATGTACTTACAGGTATGGTGTTTGAGTCGAATGAAAAAAGACCATTAGACGTGCCGATAAATATCAAACCATCTTTGTCTGTAGAGATGGAGTTGGAATAAAAAGCGCTACTGCGCAAACCATGGTCGTTCCCATATACAATGACATCCTTCGATTCGACAGATAGTTTAACAATCGAGTAGTCTATCATCAACCAGATATTACCATAGTTATCTCCTAAAACACCTGTAATACGGTTGCCCGGCAATCCATCTTTTTCTGTGTATAAATAGAAATCACTATTTCTTGAATCATATTTTACCAGCCCTTCGTTTGTCCCTATCCAGAGTACCTTGTTCACGTCCTCATAGATGCAAATAATTTCATAGTTTAAAAAATCTTTTTCTACTTGATCTTGAGTATAGTGAATAAATCCTCCGTTTTCTTTATCCAATCTGTCCAGACCTTTGTCAGTACCGAATAACAAATCTCCGTCTTTTATTTTATATATTATATTTACAATGTTGCTGGCTATACTTGACTGATTGTTCAGGTCAAAGTAATATCGATTAAATTTATTTTCTTGATAATTAAAACTGCAAAGTCCGTTTACCGTACCAATCCATAATAAATCCTGTTCGGCATCATAACAGAGTGAGGAAATCCAGTTGTCTGGTAAACTATTCGGATTATCTTCTTCATAGGAATAATTTTCATATTTACCCGTTTGCGCATCTATCCTGATTAATCCGAGGTATTTTGTTCCCACCCATATAGAACCGCTATCATCCACACAAATGCTGTTTGTAGCACCATTTACTATTCCTTTGTTCATCGAGCTGTAGCTGAAATTGCGTTGTATTAAGTCTTTTTCATAGTCGAACCATATAATACTGGTAGGTGTTCCGAGCACCATCATATTAATATCACTATAGATGCACCTTACACCGATATTATTAACGGAATCATAATAGTTAAAGCATTGTAGATCAGGGTTAATATAGTGAACGCCCATTCTTGTCCCAAACCATAAAATACCCTGCTCGTCTTCGTAGATTGTTCTGATTATATTATTTTTGATACTCTCAGGATTATTAGGGTCATACATATATCTGGTAAAAATTCCAGTTTCTCTGTCCAGAGTGTTCAAGCCGTTGTTTGTGCCTATCCACAGCTTGCCATTACTGTCTTCATAAACAGTCCATATCTGATTATCACTTAAACTGGCGGGATTATCGGGGTCGTGAACGTATCTGTTAATAATCCCAGTCTCTCTATCAAAGGTATTTAAACCGTCTTCGGTACAAATCCATAACACTCCATGGCTATCTTCGTAGATGTACCATATAACATTACTGCTTATACTACCCGGATTGTCGGGTTCATAAATATATTTGGTCAAAGTCGCGGTTTTTCTATCGAAGGCTTTTAAGCCGCAATTTGTTCCTATCCACAATATTTTGTCATTGTCTTCATAAATAGCCCTGACAATACAGCTACTGGAATTAGTATTATCATCGGTATATCTGGTAAAAATCCCAGTTTCTCTATCCAGGCTGTTTAAACCATTATCTGTACCTATCCACAATATTCCAGATTCATCTTCGTAGATATCCCAGATAATATTACTGTTGATGCTCTCGGGATTATTAGGATTATAGGTATATCCTGTAAAATTACCCGTACTGCCATCAGATTTAAATAAACCTGCCTCGGTGCCTACCCATAATACTTGCCGGCTGTCTTCGTAAATGGACCATATTACTTCATTCTCAAAGCCTGCTATCGATTTGCATCCAATGCTATCGTATTTATATAGTCCGCCTCGTCCGCCAATCCACATATAACCATAGTGATCTTTAAATATTGAATACACCTGGTTATTAGATACAAATTCGTTAACATCCAGTTTGCTAAATACTATGTCAACATCACTGGATGCTGATTGTGCTTTTAATCCCATATCAGGCATCATTATCAAACAATAAGCTAAAATAAAGATAAAAAATATCAGTCTACCAATGTTCATAATGCCTCTGAAATTATTAGTCATTTGATTTTATCTTACATCAGTGGTTTACGATGTACTTATAAATTAACACTGCCTTATAAAGTCTTAACAAAGAATTGGTTATATGTAATTATATTAGTATTAAGTTAATGGATTAAAAAATAAGTAACTATTATGAATAATAAAATACCTTACTTGTAAAATCAATAGATTTTAGATATGCTTGGCTTTTTCTAATTTGTAAAAAGATTATCTGTGACGATAATTTATCACCATATCAAATTCCATGGGCGAAATATTACTTTTCGGTAAACAGAGCTTGCGGCTATTTATAGGCAAGACCAAAGTCGAATTGGATGGTGAATATTTTAAATTTCAAGCTATTACCGAAATACTGATTGTGGTAACAATCATATCCTTGTATTGATACAAGGCAGGCTATACTTGTTTTGCTATTAAAGCACCAACCGGACATTTTTTTACACATTCCATACAGAAATCGCAATGTGCTATAGTCTCGAAGCAAGCAATTTTCGTATCGTATCCCCTGTTAACAAAGTATATATGGCTTACGCCGTATATTTTTTCACAGGTTTGAACGCAGATACCACAGCGGACACATTTATCGGGGTCATAGTAAAGAAAAGGTGTTAGTGTTTCAAGGGGCAGTTTTATATTAGGAAGTCGTAAATTATCTACCCTCCGCCTGTCGATATGGAGATGTGCCATGATTTTCTGTAGCATACATTTTCCATTTGCCGGACATTCACGACAGGTAAAGTGGTGATCAGCTATTATAAGTTCAACAATGGGGCGAATCGTCGCATCGATTTTCGGAGTATTTGTTTTAACAATCATCCCATCTTCTGCCAGTGTGCGGCAAGCCAATACAAGTTTTTCGTCGTCAATTTCAACTATGCATAAACGGCAAACACCGCTGGGAACTAAATCGGCATTATAACAGAGGTGCGGAATATAAATATTGTTTTCCAGAGCTACCTCCATAATGGTTGCTCTTTTATCGATTTCAAACTGCTGCTCATTTATAGAAAAACGTATCTTACTCATCGGACTTTTCTCCGTTAGTGAGATATTGGCATACGTTTGCCGGGCATTTTTTTTGATTTATATGGGCTTCATATTCATCACGAAAATAACGCAGGGTTGTCAAAACCGGATTCGGTGCGGTTCGTCCCAGACCGCATAGCGAGGTATTAGCTATGGAGTTGCTTAGTTCGAGAAGCATATCGATATCCGTCTGCTTGCCATGTCCTTTTGTGATATCGTCCAGAATATTAAACATCTGTTTTGTTCCCAGCCGACAGGGAATGCATTGCCCGCAGGATTCTTGTTGAACAAAATTGAGGAAAAACCTTGCCAAATCGACGATACATGTATATTCGTCTAAAACTATCATACCGCCGGAACCCATAATAGAACCTACGGTCGTTAAAGAATTGAAAGACATCGGCAAGTCTAATAGTTCGGCTGGTAAGCATCCCCCTGAAGGCCCTCCTGTTTGGACTGCTTTAAATCTATTACCATTTAGAACGCCACCGGCGATATCGTAGATTATTTTTCGTAGAGTAATCCCCATCGGAACTTCTATCAGTCCTCGATTAGCAACCTTGCCTGTTAGTGCAAATATTGCTGTACCTTTACTACTCCCGGTTCCGCGGCTGGCAAACCAATGCGCTCCGTTTTTGATAATGGCTGGAATATTAGCCAATGTTTTGACATTATTGATAACGGTTGGTTTTCCCCATAAACCGCTTTGAGCCGGGTAAGGTGGACGGTGTTGTGGCATTCCTCTATTTCCTTCTATAGAAGCTATTAGCGCTGATTCTTCACCACAGACAAAGGCTCCGGCTCCTTCTCTTATCTCGATATCGAAACTAAAATCCGAATCAAGTATATTATCACCAAGTAGATGGTATTGGCGCATCTGTTCTATAGCGATTCTTACTCTTTTAATAGCCAGGGGATATTCATCCCTAATATAAATAAATCCCAGGCTGCATCCAATGGCATAGGCTGCAATGAGCATCCCTTCCAGCACGGAATACGGGTCGCTTTCCAGAAGCGACCTGTCCATATAGGCTCCGGGGTCCCCTTCATCTGCATTGCATATAATATATTTCGTGGAAGATTCCGACTTACGGCATTCTTTCCATTTAAAACCGGTGGGGAAACCGGCTCCACCCAACCCTCGTAGTCCAGCTTTTTCTACCTCATCGATAATATCTTCCTGTGAGGTTTGCAAAGCTTTTTCGAATGCCTTATAGCCCTCAAGCGCAATATAATGAGATATAATCTCAGGGTTAATCACGCCGATATTTTTTAGAACCGTACGTTCCTGATATTTCAAAAAATCGATTTCAAAAAGGTTAGGTATGCAATTTATTTCTTGTCCCCATGCGCCGAGTGCGAGGTCGGGACGGCAGTTATCATTTAGCAGATAATCTTTAATAAGCTCTACAGCTATATCAGAATCAAGATTTTTATAGGTAATACGAGGTTGCCCCGGTTTGATGATATCAACCATCGGCTCGCAATAACACATACCCAGGCAGCCGGTCTTGTGAATACAGGCTTTAATACAGTTCCTTACCAGGGCGTTTTCTATAGACTGATATACGGATAAGGCGCCGGCAGCTTCACCACAGGTAGCCATCCCGATAAATATTTGTGGGATGGACGGATTAATAATCTGTTGCCATTCTTTTTCGGCTTTTGTCCTGAAATCTGACAATGTCATAGTTTACCCCCAGCAAGGAAACTAAAATTATTCAGGAATTTCCTCTTTTAACCCCGAAATATTAAAAAGTTTTTTTATTTTGTCTGAATTCATTTTTCCGTAAGTTTCGCTATTTACGGTCATAACAGGAGCCAGAGCACAACAGCCTACACAAGCAACGGTGTCAAGAGTGTATTCATTGTCTGCAGATGTCTCACTTTCTTTTATCCCCAGCAGACTTTCTACTTCTCTTGTCAAACCGGGCGCACCGCTTATATGACAGGCAGTTCCTCTGCAAATACAGACATGCTTTCTTCCCGGTGGTTTAAGACGCAAAGATTTGTAAAAAGAAGCTACCGAACGGATGTGGCCGACAGATAAATTAAGATATCGGGCAATATGGCTAATCATATCTTCCGGTAAGTAGCCAAAATTGGATTGGAGTGAGAGCAAAATAGGGATTAAACCGCTTTTGTTACCTCTGTAAAAAGAAAGAACCTTGCCGAATCTGAGATATTTAAACAGAGGGATGCTCATCGGGCATTCTGCTGTACAGTCACCGCAATCGTTACATTTAGCGATACCGTGTTTTATGCAATCTTCAAAGCGCCCTAATTTAATATCTTCCAAGAGAACAGATGGCCAAAGCCCCTTATCGCAAACTTCCATGCATATATTACATTCAATACAGGGATTCTCCCTTATCAATTTTTTATCGTCAGGTTTATCATGCCGCTTGTTGAAAAAAGAAAAAGCCGTTGCAATTTTGTTCATATTATATTTACCTGATATTTAATTTTATGAATGTATAGGAATATACATGTGTATTATAGAATATAGTCACTAAATATAATAGTTCTATTAGATTGTGGTGTCTGCAAAATTGAATTTTAAATGTAAGTAACAATTAATAGACACTATTACAGAATAATAATATTTTTATAATTACTCCTTTAAATTAGGAAACTTATCTTTTGCATCTATTTCTTTTTCTCCGGTATATAGACCATATTCAACCAACTCTGATGCCAGTGCATCACAATAATTGCATTTATTACAGTCTTTCCCACAAGATGTAACTTTTTCAAAAAATCCATATTGCTCTAATAACCTGTTATTCAGGCATATACCGTTCACCATAGAGTACTGTTCCAAACTTCCAGTTAAAATATCCAACAGGTCTCCATCCCATTTTTCATCCATATATGCCTTTACAGCCCGTATAATCTTACTCTCCGGGGAAGCTCTGCCAACGATCTTAATAGAACTGGTTATTTCTATATATTTATGCATATCCTCAGGTCTTATCCATCCCGATTTTAATATCTGTGACGGGTCTTGACGGAATACTTCATTACAATATTTAAAAAACACCGGCTTTTCAGAACCTGTATTTTTAGAAACGTGAGAAATATAATTAATATGGAATTTTCTGAATGGACAATTACTCAAACATCCTTCATTTACCATCAATTTCAATTTGACGCCGGTTACTTTCTTAATTTCCTTAAGAAGCTCAAGGTCATGATTTATACATGGATCCGGTATAATAACGTCTGCTCCCAAATCAGTGAAAATCTCTGCCCGTTTGAGCGAATTGATGTCACATAGTACAGATGCATATATTTCTATATCCGGGATGCGATTCTTGATCATGTTAATAAAAATAGGATTGGCGATCGTTACCGATTCCAAACCGTGTTCTTTATGTAACATTTCAATATATTCTACTGTTTTCTTCTGCATATCGCTGGTATACCAGTCTTCTCCCTCGCAGGTCGAATTCAATAACAGATTAACCTTAAATCCCAATACATGTATCCTCTTGACTATTAACAGGAAGCTATCCATATCCAGTTTCCCCATAGCTCTACCTGAGGCAAAATATTCCTGAGGACCAGAGAGATAGACCTCGGTTATTTTGTTGCCGCTGCATTCATTCATGCTATAGTATTCTGATAAAGTTTTGGCATTCATATTGTAAGGTACTGAAAATTCCAGATTTGTCATTTATAATCTCCTCTATAAAAAGTCTGTCAATGTATGTTCTTTCTTTAATTTAGTATAAACTGCATTTAATTATAGATTACGCGTATTTAATAAATGTTTTTTATGTATAGTCATATTCAGAACCCAACGCCAGTTCAATACTATATGTATAATTATTATTGAAATGATAGCTACCGCTAACCAGGCATGAATATCAACCCATATATTTCTCTGCAATCCCCAAAAAGTACGACCTAATCCAATCAGCATATTTTCATAATCAAGTGCACCGCGCGGTAATACTAACCAGATAATAAAACCGGAAAGACAATCCAGTATAAAAAGAATAAACAATAATAGTGCAGCAATATATTGTTCTATTGCTTTTACCTTTATTATCGGCCAATTAATATAATCCCTAAACTTTCTTGTTAAACTAATGATCCACTTCCAATGCAGAACAATATGCAGAATTATTATTCCCAAGAGAACTATCGATGCCCAGTTGTGTACGTCTATCCACGTATATCTTGGCCAATTCATTATAGTAATGTAGTTTCCGGTAATGCCGTAACCTTCGGCATTGCACCACATATATCCAGAAGCGCTCCCCAGTTCTCCGTGTGCTCCCTGTCCCATGGGAAGAATAAACCATAATATATAACTGGATACCAAGGTAACCAGGATAGACAACAGTGCTATTACATCCAGCAAGAAGTTAACATATCTTTTAATAATCTTTGCCATGTCAATTCCAAAATTCAATAAAGCTAGGACATTATATTTAATGATTCATATCCAAATTAACCTTATACCAGCGGGACCCTTAAATTTTCGTGAAATGAATCCAGAAAGCTTATATCCTTCTCTGATATAGCGAAGTCAAATATGTCTATATTTTCCCTGATCCTGTCTTCATTCGATGATTTGGGAATTGTTACCAATCCTTTTTGAAGCGCCCAACGGATTAGTACCTGAGCAGCAGTTTTATGATACTTCAGTGACAGCAAGACTAATTTTGAATCTGTTAATTTTACTTTTCTTGTAAGCGGGCAATATGATTCAACTTGTATTTTATGAATTTGGCAGAACTCGAGAAGTTCCTTTTGATAAAAGTAAGGATTAAATTCGACTTGATTAACAGAAGGAATAACTGAAGAGTTGTCTATCAGATATTCGAGTTGTGGAATGGTATAATTGCTGACACCTATAGCCCTGCATTTACCTTGTTTTAGCAATGTTTCCATTGCATTCCAGGTTTCATCAAGCAATTCTTGAGCAGGCCAGTGTATCAAGTAAAGATCGATATAGGAAAGCTTTAATAATTTAAGGCTTCTTTCACAGGCATTAAGTGTAGATTTGTATCCCTGTTCTGCCGGCCACAATTTGGTAGTGATAAAAATATCTTCTCTCGGTATACAGCTTTTATTGACAGCTGTTCCAATATCCTTTTCATTCTGATATATCATGGCGGTATCGATAAGCCTGTATCCGTTTCTTAGGGAACATAATACTGACTTCTCTGCTACCTCGCCATAGAGTTGCCAGCTACCGAATCCTATAATAGGCATTTCTACTCCGTTATTAAGTCTTACTCTTGTTTCCGAATTGATTTTATTATTTGACATTGCATTTTAAAAAAGAAAGCGTTTTAATAAATTAGTCGTGTATTTATATTTACGGTTAATAAACCTCTTCTTTTAATTCTTTTGTATAATGCCTGAATTCAAATAACTTTCTGGATAACTCATCGCAATAGTTACATTTATGACATTCTTTATTACAAGAAGTGACTTTTTCGAAAAAACCATACTTATCGAGGCTTTTATTATCCAGATAGACTCCGTATTGCGAATTGAATACGGCGAAGCTATCACACATTATATCCAGCAGACCGCCTTCCCAACTTTCCTGCATATATGCTTTTATACATCTCATAACCTTGTTCATCGGAGTGCTTCTTCCAACGATTTTGAAATAGCTAGTTATTTCTCCATATTTTTGGAGATCCTCCGGCCTGATCCAGCAAGACTTTAAAACCTGAGAAGGATCATGTGCACTTACAGCAACACAATTGTCAAAAAAGATACTCGGCTCATCTTTTACCTCTTTTGAGGCATGTGAAACATAATTAAAATGGAATCTTCTGAAAGGACACTTGTAGAGGCATCCCTCATTTACCATAGGTTTGATCTTCAGTCCGGTAATATCCTTTATTTCCTTAAGCAGCTTTAAATTCCTGTTAATATTCATATCAGGAGTCACAACATCAGCTCCTGCTTTTTTAAAGAGGATAGCTCTCTGAACGCAATCTATCTCAGATAAAACAGAAGCGCAAATTTCCAGATCGGGAAAATTTTTCCTTATCAATTTCATTAATATGGGATTAACTAAAGTTACTGTTTCTACACCGTAGTCCCCATGCGCTTTTGCCAGGTATTCCATGATTTTTTTTACAGTCTTCATGGAATACCAGTCGCTGCCTTCGCAGGTAGTATTCATTACCAGGTTTACGCGTAATCCATTGTGATGAATCTTTTTTACGGTCTCTATGAATCTATCCATTCCCTGCATAGCGGTAATTCTCCCCGATCCGGAATATTCCTGCGGGCCTGAAAGATATACCTCTCTGATTCTATTGTTATTCAGGTTTTTGGATTTAAATATTTCATTCAATGTTGCGGGGTCATCATTATAAGGAATAGAAAATTCCAAATTGGCCATTTTATTTCCCCCCAATTTTTATTTTAAACAAAGCCTTAGGGCTCAGTTGAACAAGCAATTTAATTTATGACTATTAACTCTATTTAGTATTCAAAGTATCCGGGTTGATTCGATAATTCATCTCATCCTTTTGCAGATGATAGCGCATATTTTCCGATTCGGATTTACTACAAATTCCATATTTTTCCATAAGATCAATCGAATTTCCTATTGAATTGTTAATCGACTTTATAATCATGTTCCTGTTAAGACAGGCTGTTTCATAGGATATCCATTGGTACCATGAGTTAAAAGACATACCACTGACATAATCTTCCAGATTCTTGAATCTTAATCGATAGCCGTACTTGTCCGGATAGTCGAAGGCCTGAGAGCCGGGGTCGAGCAGAATCATAGGCCCGAACGAATACATTGCCGGCGCTCTCCCCGGAGTTTTACTGTTTAATTTACAGATTTCCTCCCATACCTCCCAGTTCTTTTTTATAGTATCAGGTGTATCTTTTGCCAGAGCTATCATCGAGAAAACAGCGATGGCAATATTGTATTTCTTGCAGAGCCTGATCGTATCAAAAAGCTCCACGTTTGAATACTTCCTGCCGTGTGCCCCTCTTACGCTTTCCACACAAGACTCCGGAGAAATAGTCAGCACCAAAGGCACTCGAATTTTTGACAATTCCCTTATATATTCCTCATCTGCCGGTCCCCATATTTCCATAGTCAGTTGGGTTAAATTTATCCTGGTATTCTGAAGAGTCTGCATAAGTTTAATCCAGTATTCCCTGCCACCCATGCGCGGATCCTGGAAAAGAAAAATCTGCTTAATTCCCTGGTCACTGAGTTTTTTTATGTCCTGAGCTATCTTATCGGGACTTCTGAAAGCCGGACAGATTCTTCCAAAGTACCTCTTATAGCTATATCTGGAACCACCGCAGGTAACACAGTTGTGAGTACAACCGCGGCAAACCGGTATTGACCAGTGGGAGGGCGAATTTTTCGGAAATAATGCATGTTTGGGCTCTATAAGGTCAAGCCGGGTAAATTCGTATTCATCGATACTGGTATTGGGAAGCAATAAGTCATTTATTATTATCTCTCCATTGCTGTCCCTGAAGGTAAGGCTGGGAACATTTTCGAGTCCGTCATTCTTTTCTAAGGCTTTCATCAGTTCCAGAAACGGTTTCTCTGCTTCTCCACGTATAACTGCATCTATAAAATCATATTTCCGAATAATCTCTTCAGCGAAAATACTGGAGGTTAGCCCTCCGAGAATAACCATGGAATGCGGATGCAGTTTTTTTAGCAGCTTTGCAACCTCTATGGCTCCCTGGGAATGTACACACCAGTGCAGTTCAACAGCAAATACCCGCGATTCAAGTGCTCTTAGATAACTCTCAACGTCAAATCCGTTATCTGCCATCATCCTGTCCCCAAGATTATCGACAATTACTTTATAGCCGTTTCGGTCAAGGTAATCTGCAATACTGAGCATACCGATTGATGGGATAATAAACTGGCGTGTACTCTCCTGCACAGTTAAAGCTATTGGCCCTTCATTTATGACTTTTTTACGGAAGTCATAGATTGACGGCGGATGTATTAAAACGGCGTCATAATTCACATCGATTATCCTTTTGATATGACCTTAAACACGAATAGTAAAGTGGATTAATGAAACATAAAACCCACTTTACTAAAACATGTTCTTGTCCACAATTAACAAAAATCGTTTATTAATTTTTACCGATGATTCTGTTGCGGAATATACCCAGTAAAAATACTATTGCACCTGAAGCAACAGCAAGCCAGTAACCTATAAGCAAATACCCATAGGCATTAGCTACCATTTCTCCACCCAGGTCAATAAGTGTAGTACCTAACAGTTTCATATAGTAAAAGTCTCCGGTCCTTATGGCCGCAACAATTACTGCCAACGCAGCAACAACTAAATATGAAAATCCGACAAATGTTATAAGAAAACTGGGCAAGGTTGTTTTTATCTTCCAAAGCTTTATTTCTTTATTTTTAAGGAATAAGCTGATGACTAATGCGGCGACCGCTAATATCAGATATGTCCACATTAACGGTGCAAAAAAAGCAGGCATATCAGCATTTTTTACAAATGCTAGTACTTCCTCTGGCATGTTTAATTCAAGAGTCCAGGGACGTATAACAGCTGCGTTCTCGCCGATAGTCTCAATAGTCGCACTCCACCATGGTTGGAACCATGAAAATAAAAGTAAACCAACACCGGCTGATAAAAGAAGCCTGAATATCCAAATCCTTGCATTTCCCATAATTAAATACCTCTTTAATTTAATTTGTATCGGGGTGAGGGTGGATAACCAGTTTAACCCTCACCCCATACCATATTGCTCTCTTATTTAATTAAGATAGCTAAGCCAGTGCGATATCTCCCAGATTGACGTCTTTTTCAGTATTGATATCGCTGATTGTTTTACTCTTGCCGGCAGCATCAATCTTTACACTGTAGCTGCCTACTGCTATGCCTTCGAACCAGAAATCACCGAAGTCGTCGGTTGTGGCTGTCGCAGACCCGTCTCCTGAAAGGGTAACGGTACCACCGATAATAACTTCCTTCGTAGCCGGGTCGTATACTGTACCGGCAATAAATCTCTTGGGCATATTCAGATAATACATCCTCGGTTTAGTATTGTATTCAGGATGCAAAACCTCTCCGGCAGCAATCTTGCTGCTGAAATCTGCCTCTTCGCCAAATTGGAGGGCATAATGATAACATGCATCAACACATCTGGGCTCTTTAATAGGCCAGCCTCTATCCAGAAGATGAGCACAGCCGGTACATTTTTGAGCAATGTTCAAGTTATCATTAAAGTAGATATTGCTATAGGGGCAGTTATCTATACATAACTTACAACCCGTGCACAGTTTGGGATCTATCCATACTATTCCGTCATTACGACGAACTATTGCATCTACCGGGCAATTCTCCAAACAGGGTGCATCTTCACAGTTATTACACTTAACAGGATAGCAATATACTTTTACCTTGGGTGAGTTACCGACAGTACCGCGAACATTTTCATTCACCTTGATCCAGAACTGCCCTATCTCAGGCTGTGGCTTGGCATATGGCGTCCAGTCATTTCCGCAATGCTCATCCTTGCAGGCAATCTGGCACATACGGCATCCAATACATAATCCAACATCATGAACAAAAACTTTCACTATTCTCCTCCTTCCTCTAACCAGGCTTCGAGTCTTCTACCTGCAGCCGGGTCGTATGCCCTCTTAAAGGCATCAGGGTAATCTCTCCTCCACTCGTCCATCATCTCGCCAGTGACTTTTTCAATCTCTACAAGGTAACCGGTAACATATAATCCCATAGCGTTAGGAGAAATGCCGTTGGGACAGATAGTGTTGTTCTCACCGCCCCTGTCAAGTACACCTGGAATGATGTAATCTGTCTGGGCGCCGTGTTCCATTGCAACTACACCTTGCATAGTTCTCTCCCAGACTTTAGCCGCACCGAGTATAGCACCACGGTCATTGAATATCTTAATAATGTCGCCGTCCTTGATACCTCTTGCCTCGGCATCAGCCGGGTTCATCTGTACTGGCTCATACCAGTATCCATCCCAGCCTTCTATCTTGGACAATTCTCTGAGCCAGGGGATATCGTCATGCTGAGAGTGATAGCGCCATTTCGGAGTGTTGGAAATCATCTGCAGAGGATAAGTCTGAGCTTTCTTGCCGGTACGGTATTCATCATAGAAATACCCTTCACCACCGGGAATCCAATGTGCCAGCGGAGGCCTGTCTTTATCATCGGGGAAGTTTTCAGCTAATCCGGTACTCCAGAACTCAAGAAGACCGGTTGGCGTTGCCAGAGGATTCTTTACCGGGTCATCATAGAATTTCTGGGAAGCCGGTGTCCTCTTAGCTGCATCTGGATGTAATCCTATTATATAATAGCCCCTTTCGTTCAATTCTTCCCAGGTTACTACATCGGTCATACCGCTTGTATCGTAAGCTTCTTTAACCCACTCGTCAATAGTTTTTCCGCCGGTCCATTTATCGTAAAAGTCCAGTTTTTTAGCCAGTTCACCGACTATTTCATAATCGGACATGGATTCTCCGATACTCTTAATAGCCGGCTTTTCCAGACACCATACACCGTAATCCTCACTTGAAGTATTCATGTCGTATTCTTCAAGTTTAGTATTAACCGGCAAGACGATGTCGGAATAAAAGCAGGTGTCCTGCCACCACTGGTGTTGAGTTACCACGCATTCTAGAATATCCTCTTGATGAGCCCTGAATCTGTTGTTGCCATCATCAGTACTCTCAGTGTTGCTGGCGCCTTCCCACCACATGAATCTCACAGGAGACTTGTCCTGCCATGGGTATTCGAACTGCTGGAACTGGCGAGTCCTGTTGCCACGGGTACCGCCGCCATACCAGGTTACCTTGGGATCACCCTCTCTCCAGGCAAAGCACCTTGAGATATCGGGGGAATGCATTAACGGTCTTTCTTCCACCTTAGGTATTGATAATCCTTCGGCCTTCATCAGCTCCGGGAAACGTCCTGACATGACTCCTTCTTTAGCCATCGGGCTTACCTTGTCATAAGAAGGGGACTTGGCAAAACTAGGTGTTCTAAGCGGGTTGGTGCACTGGTGTACACCAGGTTTACCCCATCCCTGCATACCCAGCAGATACCATTCCATTCTCATGGCTTCAGTTGAATATCCGCCGCGGCAGAGGCCGCCGCCGTGAGTCTGGGCAAATGATGCTCTACTATGTTTACCCCAGTATCTTGCCAGGGCTTTAATGGTCCACTCAGGGGTTCCGCAAATTGAGGCAGCCCATGCGGGGGTTTTAGGAATACCATCCTCATCACCCATAACATAAGCCTGCCATTTATCAAAACCATGTACATGTGTGGCTACATACTCTTTATCATAGGTATCTTCGGTAATCCAGATATAAGCTATTGCCAGCATCATACATGGATCGGAGTTCGGATAAATAGTTATCCATTTATCTGCCCAGTAACCGGTGCCTGTATTACAATCAGGGCTGATAAATATACATGGAATACCAAGCTTTTTAACCCAGTAAGTACTGTAACCTCTTCTCATTCCATCATTTTTACACCAGGCTTTGGTTACATTATCGCATCCCCAGTAAAGCATAAGCTCGCAGTTGGCAGAGATGTCTCCCCAAAAATTAGCATCCGACTCTTCACCGAACATTTCAATTGCATTAACATGCTTGGCACCCCAGGCTGTTCCTTCCCAGCTATATGGGCTACGCATGGCTTCTGTATAATGTTGGCCGTATGTAGCTTGTGACCAGTAATGCAGGAATGCGCTGGTAGTATAATGATAGCCATGAATAGTCTTCAATTCACCATGAGCCGGGCAGAATGTACAAAGAGCTGCCGGACCGTATTTATCAGCAATTCTCTTCATTTCACCGGATACTATTGTTGTAGCTTCCTCCCATGAAATCCTCTTATACTTGCTGATACCGCGATTTTGGGCATTTCTTTTTGCCGGATCACCACCGGGTTCCCAGTCAACTCTCTTTAACGGATATAATATCCTGCGGGGTGAGTAGGTACGTCTCTTATATCCGGCACCCAGCGGCGCCAAACATGATTTTTTGTGTGAGGTCCATGTCTGTCCGCGGGCTTCCCATGTCCATGGCTGGAAATTGGGGTCCTCATCAAAATGAATTGGCCTGACTCTGACTATTTTGCCGTTTTTAACATCTACACATGCAGGCGACTCTAGGGCTTTAATAACTGTCTCTTCCGGCTCTAATGCCGGTTCGATTGAACCACCGCCGCCACCTGTCGTTACTGTTTTGGTCTCGGTAACTGTAACCGCACCAGTTCCACCTACTGTTTTAGTCTCGGTTACCGTAGCACCTGAACCGCCAACAGTTGTTGTAACTGTTTTTTCAACTGTTTTTGTAGTTTCAACGGTTTTAGTGGTTTCTCCTCCGCCGCAACCGGATAATAGTCCAGCCCCAATAGCACCACCGACAACTACCGTTCCGGCACCTACAAGAAAATCTCTTCTTGAGACTTCACCGGATTGTTTCTTTTCTTCTCTCACTGATGTTTTTTCTTCTTCGTTTTTCAATTATTTCTCCTTTCATAGATTCTCGTTAAGATGCAATAAAATTCTGTATAGACATCACCCCCTTTTTAAATAAACTATTAATTAGCTTTTGAATCCCAGGTTCTTCTTCTTACTATCGCATTCAATTTGGCTGCAAATATATTTGCATTGAATGGAACAGTGAAATAATCGTTAGCTCCATTGTCGAAGGCTTTAATCAACATGTTTATATCTTCATCTTCTGAAACGAGGATAATTGGCAAATCGGAATCGTCTCGTATATTCATAAGCAAGTCCAATCCACACATATCTGACAGATTAAATCCTAATATTAATGCGTCCGGACAATTACCGTTTTTTAATACTTTCAGGCACTGCTTTCCGGAGCCGATTACAGATAACTGACAGTCAGGGAGATATTGATTTATAGCTATTCGTATATTATCCGCAACTTCTATGTTTTTCTCTGCAATAACAATATTCATTTACTTATTAAATTAAAATCAGTGATTTCCTTATATAGTATGGTAAAGTATCGGAATTAAAATAGACGTTAAAAAAAAAGTGGATTGTTAAAATTTATTAATAAATGAATGAAAAATTAGAAATGCGTTAATAAATACGTAAATATGATAGCGAATATCAATAATTCTCTAAAGAGGTAGTAATTTTTCTGGTTAAAATGGCTAAAATATGTAATTACAAAAACATTATAAGACGGGGCCAATTAATCGGATTTTAATATGTATCCGACACCTGCCTTTGTGTGAATAAAAACAGGGTTCCGCGGATCCTTTTCAATTTTATTGCGTAAGCGGTGAATATATACCCTAATCGATTCGCAGGTACTGGGATCGTTATAATCCCAAACTGCTTCAGCCAGGTTGGAGATTGGAATTACCTTCTCTACATTTCTTAAGAGCTGGTACATTATAATACCTTCAGTTTGTGTAAGGTTAATTTTCTTTTTATCCACGAAAAGTACTTTTAAATCAGGTTTTAGCATTAGAGATTTATATTGGATCGCATTTCCACCACCGGGAATGTGTTGCCTTCTTAATATAGCATTCATTCTCGATATAAGCTCAAGTTGTCTGAAAGGTTTGATGATATAATCATCCGCACCGGATTCTAATCCCATGATAATGTCACTTTCTTTGTCACGGGCAGTTAAAATTATTACCGATACCATAGAGAACAGTCTGATTTTTTTAAGTACGTCAAAGCCATCCATATCAGGCAATCCAATATCCAGTATGACAATATCCGGATTTTCATCAGCTATGATTGACAAGCCTTTTTCACCTTTATCGGTAGATAAAATAACAGCATCAGGCCAACGTATCCGGAGAGCAAGCGAAACAATGGATACGATATCAGCATTATCTTCAATAACAACTATTTTCATATGATTATTTTGATTTATTATAAATATTTTATATGGGTATAGAAAAACTAACAGTCGTTCCTTTTCCTAATGTACTTTTTACCCATATATCGCCGCCATGTAGATTAACATATGTTTTACATATAGCCAAACCCAATCCGATACTTTCATAGCGTTCATTAGTACTTGCATAAGGACGATACGGTTCAAAAAGACTACGTAAAGTATCATCTGACATACCACAACCATTGTCTTGAATTTCAACTATAATAAAATTATCATGCCTGTGTACTTTAATTATAATAGATTGACTATATGAAGTATATTTATACGCGTTATCCAATAAATTACACATTACTCTGATAATTTTTTGTTCATCAACGAAAACGAGTGGTAAATCTGATTCGGCAATAAGTTCTACCTTAATATTTTTTGAACTTGCAGTCGGTTTAGTTGACTCTACTACACTTTGAATAAGGTCGTAAATCGATATTATCTCTTTCTTAATATCCAGCATATTCAGCTTTCCTTTATAAATATCAAAATGTTCACTGATTCGCTGTTTTAATAATAGAGCATTATTTTGAATTTGAGTCTGTAAATCTTTTCCTGTTTTATCTTCTTGAATTTGAGATAATATATCACTGGCGGCAACTATAGAAGTCAATGGAGTTTTAAAATCATGCATCAAGGCATTTAAATAATCTGTTTGTTGTTTTAACTGCTTCTCTAACTCAAGATTGGATTTTTCAAGTTGCTTGCTGGCATCTTCCAGTTGATTGGATTTATTAACCAACTGCCCGGTTCTTTCTACAATTTGCATTTCAAGCTCTTGAGCCTGCAATTGTAAACTGCGTGTCCTAAGCACTATTACTGCAATCACCGCTATTATTGCTAATAATGTTGAAATTAGTATAAACCACCATTCCTGCCAAAAGGGAGGGGAAATAGTTATTTGAAGAGAAGCCCCTTCTTCATTCCAAATATTATCTTTATTACTTGCTATTACTTTAAAAATATATTTTCCGCTTTCTATGTTGGTATACTTTGCAAAATTATCGCTGGGTCCGCAAAACTGCCAGTTGTTATCGAATCCTTCCAGCATATAAGCATATTTATCTTCACGTTGGGTGGTATAGTCAAGTGCGACAAAATTGATTAAAAATGAGTTATCGGAATGTTTAAGATTAACTTCCTTTATTTCTTCAAGTGGTTTTTCAAATGATATCTGGTTTCCGTTAATCAGTGAAAATCCATTTATTACTACTGGCGGAATGATATTACTGGCTATTATTTGTTTAGGATCAAATGAAATAAGCCCATTAGTAGTACCAATGAATATAAGACCTTCTTCATTCTTGCTTATTGATTTACTGTAATAAATGTTACTTCTTAACCCATGATCAATTCCGTAAGAAATAACATGTTTCGATTCCGGTAATAATTTACACAGTGCATATTCGGTAAAAAACCAGATATCCCCTTCACTATCACCAGTGATGCCGATTATATTATCGTCTGGCAGGCCATTCTCTTTGGTATACAATTCGTGGCTGCCAATCTCAGGCACAAAAGCAATTAACCCGTTGTTTGTGCCAAACCACAACGTTTTACTATCATCTTCATAAATACTTTCGACCTGGAGGTTTAAAAAGGCGTCCTGTTTGGAATCTTGAAAATAATGGATGAATTCACCTGTGTTCTCATCATACCTATCAAGTCCTTTATCTGTGCCTATCCAAAGGCTACCATCTTCTGATATGAAAACTACATTGATATTGTCGCTGTTGATACTGGTTAAATCCTCAGGATCATTATGATACTGTATAAATTTATTTTCATTATAATTAAAACTACAAAGGCCTTTATCAGTACCAATCCATAATAAATCCTCTTCTATACTATTGACAATAGAAAATATCCAGCCATCGGTAATGCTATTTGGATTTCCTTCTTCATAAGTATAATTCATATATTCACCGGTCTCTAAGTCTATTCTCACCAGTCCAATATAATCGGTACCCACCCATAAGGTACCAGTTTGATCGATATAAACAGCGTCGGTGATTGCATTTCTTATACTGCTGATTGAATCGTAACTCAGATAGCGTTCCACTACGTTATCCTTGTAATTGAACCAGATAATGTTTGTACTCGTTCCAAGTATGCTAATATTACCCAAGATATCGATAGCCCTGATACCAACATCCTTAATTAAATTATTGTCATAGTACTTAAAGTATTGCTTGTCCGGATCGATATAGTATATACCTGACATTGTTCCAAACCAGAGAATTCCCCATTCATCTTCATAGATCGACCTGGTAACGTTACTCCCGATACTGGTAGAGTCGGTTGGATTATGTGTGAAAGTGGTGAAACCCCCGATTTCTTTATTAAATACATTTAAACCATCATCTGTTCCTATCCATATCGTATTTTTACTATCTACATAGACCACTCTTATTATATCGTTGCTAATACTATTGAGATCATCTGGATCATGAATGTAGCTGTTAAAATTTTCCGTTTCTTTATCAAAGGAGTTTAATCCATACTCGGTTCCTACCCACAATAATCCATCGTTATCCCCATATATTGACCATACAACGTTATTACTGATACTGGCAGGATCGTTTTGATTATGAGTATAAGCCGTAAAAACTCCCGTTTCTCTGTCCAGTTTATTAAGTCCTTCATTTGTTCCGATCCAGAGTGTCCCCTGTTTATCTTCATATATAGACCTGACTATATCATTACTGATACTGGCAGGATCGTTTTGATTATGAGTATAAGCTGTAAAAACTCCTGTTTCTCTATCCAGAGTGTTCAAACCCTGCGTTGTTCCAAACCATAAAGTATTCTGGCTATCTTCAAATACCGACCAGATAATATTACTGCTTATGCTGGATGGATTTTCAGCGTCGTTGGTATAGGTAGTGACATTACCCGTCTTAATATCCACAGAATTCAGACCGTATTTTGTGCCTATCCATAATATGCCCTGGCTGTCTTTATAAATTGATCTTATAGTATCATCACTAAGGCCTTCTAATTCAATTGATTCAAGTCCGCTGCTTTTATATAACCCGCCTCTAGTTCCAAACCACATATACCCATAGTCATCTTTTGATATTGAAAATACAGCATTGTCAGAAATCAATGCGCTTGAACTCAATTTACTGAAAACTATTTTTTGTTCGGATGAATCCGTACTTGCCTTGATAATGTTAATGGGTGATTGAAATATACAGCAGAATATAATTAATACACATAATATTAATCCGCATAGTCTACATGTCATCGTTTGAAATATATTATTCATTATTTTTTTATTGTATTATAAAAGCAAGGAATTTAAAAATTTGGACTATATGACTCTTCTGGAAAAATAGAACCTCTCATTATAAGTAAAAAACAAATAGATACGTTAAAATTTGCTGGTTATATCTAATTATGTAAGAAGAAATATCATTTTTTATCGTTGAACATTTGCTTGGAATAGTATATGGAATAAGAATGATGGCTCCGGCTACAATAGTAAAGTCTCATCGAAA
>CAZGVH010000002.1:0-26171 GCA_964528955.1 uncultured Dehalococcoidales bacterium
TATCATCAAGGTCAGAAAAACCGTTAACAGGCTGGCTGATATCGTTACCGGCAAACCACAACCGGAAACGGCTCAGTAAATAAAAACAGTCCCGGAAAACAGCAGGGTGAGCAGACTATAAATCTCCTCACCCTTTTTGTTTGTACAAAACTTGTATTAGATTGATAACAAATATTTACCGATACATATATTATTAATTAAATCGTTGGTTAATTGACCGTTACGGAAAGTGCACCTGCCAATTCTTAGAATGCGTCCACTTCTCCCTGCCCTACTATACTGATACCGACTGTCTCCAGTATACGCACACTCCGTTCCAAATCAGACGGACGAATGATAATGCAGGCGTCATCCAAAGTACTGCGGTAAAAAGAATAACTGTATTCAACAGAGATACCGGCATCATCCAGACAAGCCAATACTTTTGCCAGCCCCATCGGTTTATTTGGAACCCTGACGCATAATACATGGCTGGATTTTGCGATATAACCGGCCTGATGCAGCATTTCCAAAGTACGGACGGTTTCTCTGCTTTTCACGATAATGCGCACGATACCGAAACCGTTGGTATCGGCAATGGAAAGAGCCAGCAAATTGACTTCTTTCTCACCCAGCAACTCCGTCATCTGACGTAAAGAGCCGCGAACATTTTCCAGAAATATCGATATCTGAGAAATAAACATATCATACCCTCCTGTTATCTAGAACACGCTTCGTTTTTCCTTCCGAGCGCGGCAGTGAGCGAGGCGGAACAAGCTTGACATCAGCCTGAATACCGACCACGGATTTAATCTGCGAAGATATCGAGTTACCGAGAGCCTGAATCTGGCTTACAGTGTCGGAAAACATTTCCTCAGTCAATTCTATGCGTACTTCCAGGTTATCCAGAGAAGCTTCCCGGTCTGCAACAAGTAGATAATGCGGAGCTATCCCGCTTACCCCCGCCAGCACAGATTCGATTTGCCCCGGAAAAACATTGACACCCCGTATTATCAGCATATCGTCGGTACGTCCCGCTAAACGGCTCATTCGCATCGTAGTACGTCCGCAGGGACAGGGCTTGTCATCCAGCGTACAAATATCCCGTGTACGGTAGCGCAGCATAGGCTGGCCGGTTTTAGTGATTGTGGTCATCACCAGTTCACCAGACGAACCATAGGGAAGCGCTTTCCCGCTCTCAGTATCTATTACTTCCGCAATTACATGGTCTTCGTTAACATGCAAGCCATTTTTTTCTTTACATTCAAATGACACTCCTGGGCCGGCTATTTCAGATAAACCATAAATATCCCTGGCGTCTATACCGAGCAAAGCCTCCAGTTTCTCCCGCATTTTCTCGCTCCACGGTTCGCCTCCAAAGCAGCCGCTCTTTAACTTAAGTTGGGACAGGATTCCCATATCGCGGGCTGTCTCGCCTAAAAAGGCAGCATAGGACGGGGTACAGCATAGTATCGTCGTTCCCAGTTCTTTCATCATGATGAGCTGGCGCTGCGTATTGCCGCTGGACATAGGAATAACCATAGCGCCAATCCGCGATGCCGCCTGATGCAAACCAAGTCCGCCGGTAAACAAGCCATAGCCGTAAGCAACCTGAACCACGCTTTCTTTTCCGCATCCCAGCGCCGTCAAAGCGCGCGCCACCATTTCAGTCCATACATCTATATCGTTTCCGGTATAACCGGCAACGATGGGATTGCCTGAAGTACCCGAAGAGCCTTGAATTCGAACGATTTGTTCTTTCGGCACCGCCAGCAAGCCGAAAGGAAAGCCGTTGCGCAGGTCATCCTTTTCCATGAACGGAAGCAGATTTAAATCCTGCACCCCGCGGATATCTCCTGGTTTTACTCCCGCTGCGTCCATACGCTTCCGATAGAACTGAACATTATCATATTCATGATGTACAGTGGATCGCAGACGTTTAGATTGCAGCTCTGTCATTTCTCCCCTGCTCATACACTCGATAGCAGGATTCAGGATACTCATAGACATACCTCATAATAAAAATAATACGGTTCCGTTAACAACGGAGCCGTCAGAATTCGTTTTTCGAATTCAAGATTGTTTTATTATAAAACAAATGAGTGTTTTAACAAAAACCTGCTCCTGTTATGTTATGAGGTCTTTAAAGAAGAATTATTAAGCTATTTGAAATATGAACTCTCGAGACCATTGTTTCAAAGCAACTTCAATGCTAATACTCTGGGATGAGTAATCCAGGATATCGATTTCAAACTCTCTTGGAAGAAAAAATGCAAGACTGAAGTAATTAGCCTACTGTTTCAGATAATTTTCAGGATATTCTTCATAAATAAGACTATATCCGCTATTTCTAATATTTCTCTTTATTTGGCACATTTTAGCTGTTTTTATACTTATTGCCCCGGATATTTACGTTGCCCGCAATTCTCGCAGAAGTTACTGTTTACTGCTATGGGGCTGCCGCAATTTTCACAAAATCTTGAAACCGGCTGATAATATGTTTGCATAAACTGACCACCCGGTTGCCAACCCATCGTCTGTTTCCTGTTGCGCTTGAGAATGATAAGCGTTAAAACAATCACCAATATCAGTAAAATTGCAATAACAATCCATACCCACGCGGATGAACCTTTCTCAAGCTCGGCGTAAAAACTGCTCCATTTGGCCTTTTCCACTTCTATATCAAAGTTGGTAATACTGCCGAGTCCGGCTTCTGTGGCTGAGATTTGCTGTCCGGCCTCCAGTATTTTACTCAACCCTGTTTTATCAAATACCACTTCAACCGTGCCCTCGATTACTTTGACTAAATCCATCTGCTCGGTTGCTTCGATAATAAAATTAGTACCCTTGATACCGGTATGGATACGGTTTACAGATATTTCATATTGCTTCGCTCCGGCCTCGCCTTTAGGAAAATAGAAATTGGCAATTCCATCCCATAATCTGCCCATTACTACACTGGTGGGAGTAGTTACAATTTCTCTGGGCGCCACATCGAACCAGCTTCTTTCTTTTTGCCTGGTTAAGGCACCAGTCGAAAATCTTAAAACCGTTTCCGCACCCGAAGGCGTTCTGACAGTCCAATTGTCGTACAGTAGAATATTTTTATCGCCCGGCATAAACTTTACCCATGTTCTCTGAGACGGCGGAAGCAGTGAAGAATCCGCAGAAACATATATCGGACCGCCGACAATTTCTTCAATATATCCGCGATGTTCTGCTATTCCCTTGAGGTTGGGAAGTTTATCCGTGAGCGGACCCGGGGGCGGTTCTGCCTGCGTTTGCGTGGTAATCTGTGTCGAAGTCGTAACACCGGTTGCGGCATCGGCAACAAACGTTCCGCTGACGACCAGTCCCCGGTTACCTGCGTTATAATGACCAACCATGTTTATCGAGAAGCTGCCGCTGGTAGCTCCTTTTGGAATCGATACTGAAATGTTAAAAGATTCTTCATTAAAATCGGGAAATCCGCTCGGGATGTTTGTGGTAAACTGGTCTGTTTCCCCACCACATGATACTGTAGCTGTTACATCGGCATCGTAGCCGTTACCCATCTTAGCTGAACCGGATATAGTTAATTTTCCTGTTCCAAGCGTTCCCTGCAAAGTACGGGAAGTGGTAAAATCATCGACATCTTTTGTATCCGTAACGGTAGCCCCTGAAATATCATAGGTAATCTGCATGCCGTTAAAAGGTGACGCCGGAAAGGTTCCGCCTGCCGCAGATACCGTCTGTGATAATAACAAGTTGATAGGGAAAACAAGCGACAAAATCAGGAGTGCGGAGATTAAATACCATAGTAATCTGCTGGTAAACAGACGGTCACCCATATAATACCTCCTGTTGTTTTTATAAAGAGGTGGACTATTAATTATAGAAGAAAAATTAGAACTCTTGTCAAGACTTATAAAACTATTTTCCAAAGCTTTAATTATGTGCAAAACGGGCAGATGATTAAAACGGTCAAGAACTATATTATCGATATGAAGGGATAATGACTAATGGAATAACAGAGAATAAAATCGAAGGTCTACCTGCTATGGATTAACATATGTTTGGAGTATCTGCAATATATTTTATTGCATGATGTTATGTATACTACCAACTTCAACAGTAGTACCTTTTACTATTTCTCCACATGTTGGATAAAAGTCAAAACTAAAACGCCTCATTGAATATGCATCAATATCTTTAATAGGTAAAACCTTCGTATTTATTTTTTCATTGTTCGAATCCAAGAATGTTACTATAACAGCAGTATCCGTTTTATTTTCACTAATGTTCTTTAATAATCCAGTAATTCGTTCTCCCCCACCATCTAAGGTAATTCTATCATGCTTGCGTAACTGAATTTTTTCCGTTTCTGTTGTTGAAGTTTTGATTATGTGTAATTTATAACTAGTTGCATGATTACCCTTGTATTTATGGGAACTGACCATAATAGAACGGCTGGTTAGAGGTTTTAATTCATATTCATTGTGCCTTATTGTATCAATAAGGTTGTTGTTAATATCATAAAGTTCAACATTGAAAATTATTGTCGATAACACTTTATCTGTAATATTTCTGATAGACAAAGATACGGCTCCAATAGAAAGTTCAATGAGTCCGCTAACGGAAGCAGAGTCATACGGATCGGCTCCTATTAACAAGTTATGTTTTATTATTTCAACCATATCGTTACCGGTAGCTATAGACTTCGGTGAAGTTGTTATACTTTTGATTAATATTTCGTAATTACAAATTTGACTGGTTATAGCACGTGATGTTTCTATATTAATAATACGTGTCTCACTCATTACAAAACCACAAAATTCCTGTTCTACAGTATCAAGCAAATTATGTTCTGCATCGTAAAATAATACATTGAATAAAACTTTTGAGATATTGAATTCCGATGTATTCTTAAATTGGATAGATAAATATTTAATGGAATCAATATCATTTATTTTTTTATTTATAAATTCATGTTTGACTATTGTTATATGTACATCATCAATGACTTTTGAATCACTGATTAAATTATATCGGCTAGACAATTTTATCCCCCTTGTTTTGTCAACAATTTCTTCTTGATTGAAAGACCCGCATTTATTCAATGGATACTATTCTTTGGAAGTGTATAGCTATATAGTATATAGTCTACCAATATCTTAATTAAAAACCAATCAATTATTGTGCAAAACGCATTACAATGTTGTTATAGCGGTATTATTTTATCGATTTTATCTTTAATTATTTAATAATATATTGTAATATACATCAATCGATCTATTTTACAGAATCAATGACTAAATATTCTATAAATAAATTATATTATGGTTGGGTTATCGTAGCTGCTTCTGTCATAATTACGACAATTTTCGGCTCTATTAATTCAACATTCAGTGTTTTCCTTAGATATATTGCTGAAGACCTCGAACTGGAAAGAGGTACTCTGTCACTGGCCTTTTCACTTGCATTGCTCTTAGGCGGCGTATTAGCCATAATCGCAGGCAAGATAACCGATAAATATGGCCCCAGGCTGCTAATTACCATTACCGGAATTGCCATTGGACTGGCTTTCTTTTTCATGGCAAAGGTTAACTATCTTTGGCAGATATATTTGACCTGGGGGATATTCGGGTCGATTGCCCTTGGATGCTGCATAGTTCCAATCAATTCTACAATTCCAAAGTGGTTTACAAAGAATAGAGGTTTAGCAATTTCCCTGAGTGTAACAGGGTTGGGGCTCGGCGGTATTATCTGGCCGTTGCTGTCTCAGAGGTTGATCGATGTTTATAATTGGAGGGATGCTTATATTATTATAGGTGTGATTGCTTTTCTATTAATTACACTCTCAGCACAATTCCTTAAAATTAATCCTCAAGCAATCGGACAAAAACCTCTGGGGATAGATTCTAATTCTACAATTGAAAAAACAACTAATATACGGGATAAATCCCTTTCATTTAAGCAAGCACTTAAAACATGGCGATTCTGGATATTCGGGACAATGCTATGCCTGCACAATTTTTGCATAATGGTTGTAATAATACACATTGTTCCTCATTCTATAGACCTTGGATTGTCTCCCGCTTTAGCCGCCGGTGTTCTGTCAACTTTTTTAGGAGTGACTCTACTGACAAAGTTATGTATCGGTTTCTTTATTGATAAATTCGGAAGTATCCGGATACTTATCGTAAATATGACTATAGGACTGGTAAGTTTTATTATACTGCCCTTTGCAGATAGTGCCGGGACACTCTACTTTTTTGCCATACTTTTAGGGTTGACCGGTGGAATGACAGGATTACAGACACTTGTAACAGCCGACCTTTTTGGAATGAAGAGTATCGGGGCGGTACTTGCTGGCATCACATTGTTCAATACTGTCGGCGGGTCTATTTCCCCGGTATTCGCAGGAGCGGTATTCGATAACACCGGAACTTATATAACAGCTTTCCTGGTGTGTATAGCGTTTCGTCTTATTATTATGGTATTGAATCAGCTGCTAGTTCGTTCGGCGAGAAAGAATAGTTGACGAATCAAATTTGAATTAACCCTTGTACGGTCTTCAAATACTAAAATATCGTATTCATTATCCGCATTTCTATGAGAATATAGATACGATACCGAATAACAAATATAAGTTCATAGCTGGAATTAATTCAGCAAGTGGCGTTTTACAAAAATTATCCATATAGGCAGTGTTGCTATAAGAAACAAGTAAGCTACAGGCTGATAAGTTTTTACGTTTTGTTCGCTTCTTTTTACCGATAGATTATTTTCAATATAATTTATTAAATCGCGTATTTCATTTTCGGTAAAATATTCACCTTCCGCCCTGGTTGAATATTCCTGCAGAGCTGCCTCGTTAAGATAAGTTATAAAATCACTCCCTGCTTTCTGGCTATATTCACCGGTAAAATTATCGTCCTCATCATAAAGCGGTATTTTGGCACCGCTGGTTTCTCCTACACCGACTGAAATGATTTTAACGTCATTACTCAATGCCTGTTGAATAGCGAGCGCAGTATTACGGATTTTTTCGGAACCGCCGCTACCGTAAATGTTCGAGTAATATTCCCCATCACTGAAAATAACCAGCAATTTGGCTTCTCCGGCCTTGGAATAAGATTTTAATACATCCTGAACAGATTGCCCGATATCTGTACCGTCACCCGGAACCGATAATATATCGAGCACTTTATCAATGCTTTTCCTCAGATAAGAGTAGTCTTCCGTACCGACCAGCGGAACCAGGGAACAACCCATATTTGTAAAACCGCAAAGAGATATCTTTACCTGACCGAGTTCTTCCATTCTGTCCACTATCTTATAAAGCATATCCTTTACTCTGTCTAACCTGCTGGCGGAATCGGCATCCTCCCGGGCTGCCATACTTGTACTTACATCTACGCACAATACAATTTCACCTGCTCTTTCATCGGCAGCTAAACCGGTAACGGCAACCTCAGGGAATGCAAACGCTATGATAAATATGGAGAGCAGTAGGCTTGACAGGAGGTATTTTTCAATGTGCCTGTTCCTTAACCTTATCATGTCCAACCGGAACAATTTTACAGACTCTTTCTTCGCCCTCCATCCCCAGACAGCCAAACCCATAAGCAACGGCAGTAGAGCTAACAACAACCATAAAGCACCTGGATTTTTAAAAATCATAATTTACATATCCTGACATTCAGCATTCAACAGGTTATTTAATATCCCCTGTCAGGTTTTTCGCCTGTTTCCGTTGAACCCCCGGAGCTAACACCGCCGGACGATTCCAATCGTTTAATTTGAACTCTTTCCAAATATTCGAGGTTGTATTTGGCATCCTCATTATCGGGATCAAGCCTTACAGCTTCCTTGAGATAATTAATGGCGTCTTCCAATCCAAGACCTGAAAGCCGCTCGTATGAAAATATTACGTAGTCTCTACCTATCATAGTGGCGATATTGTATAAAGCCAGCGATTTAAGTTCGTCGTTATCGCTCACTGCTGCAAACTGCTGGAAAAAAGCGGCGGCATCGATAATGTTTTCTTCCGGAAATTTAGCCGGCGATTTAAAGACATCCTCCGGTATCAATTCGGCTTCGTTATATACAGCTACACCCTGGTTGTATAACTGCAAATCTTTATCGTTTGATTCAGCAGATATCAGTCCAAAGCCTGAACCCATTACCGCAAGGGCGATAATAAATATAGCTATATTTAACACCCCTCTTCTTTTAAAAAAGTTTACATTATTTGCCATTTTATTCACCGTAATGTTCTACATACTCTAAATTATATTTGGCATCTTCGTTATCGGGGTCGAGCCGTATAGCTTCCTTGAAAAATAATATTGCCACCGACAGTCCGTATTCGTTCAACCTTTCTTCTGAATAATATAAATAATCACGTACTATTGCCATTCCTATATTGTAATAGGCCAGGGATTTCAGTTGATTATCAATGCTTGTATCAGCTGCCTTCTGGAAATATTCTATTGAGAGTAATAGATTATCCAGGGTATATGATACGGAAGATGTATCGGAGGTAGTTATGTAATCTTCCTGGTTATATGTAGTTACAGCCTGATTAAATAACCGTACATCTTCCCTGTTTGTCGTGTCCGAGATTAGAACCATACCGGTACCGACACCAAGCATTATCAGGGCAATGACGAATAATGCGACATTTACCAGCGCTTTTTTGAAAAGAATTTCTTTCATTCAAGACCTCTCATGATTTTCATAATAATCATCATCTAGGGAACCTTCCTGAACCTGGTTTCATTCAATATAAGGCAAAGGAAGAATAACCCCATTGCCGGTAGCATGATAACCGGTATCAAACTTGTTTTTATAAGCGATTCATCCGCTCTTATAATAGAGGGATTCATCGAAGTGAGTTCCTGATACATTGCATCTATACTCTCTGCATCATAGGAACTCATGACTGTAACGCCATCAGGCTTAGGCATTTTAGCCATTGTGCTTTCGTTGCCTGTTGTCGATATAATATATAGCTTGATTCCATTCTCTCTTATGACAGTGATATTCTCCTCAATTTCCGGCAAATCGTTGGCGTTATAGTCAAGGTCGCTTATCAGGATAATAGCCTTATCTTCCCCGGTGGTATTTTCCGACATAAACTTATTGGCTGCAGCCAATGCATCGGCAGTACGCGTTTGCTGGCTAACCCTCATCAACACATCCCAGTTGTCCAGCGTATCCATGAACAGCTCATTTTTATATGTGAAATACCTGGCGACGTAATTCTCTTTGGCATATATCATAAGCCCAAGGTTAATATCAGCTCTCAAAGCGACTAAATTATTAAATACTCTTTGAGCAGCTTCCTGCATAGTTTCCTCAGGGTGTAAATCAGTGGCTGCCGACGTACTTCCTGAATAATCGATTATTACCAGTACGGGCTTCCCGACAATAAGTGTACTGTCCCTGGAGATGTCCTGCGGATTAGCCAGAGCACCTGTGAGAAGCAGTGAGATAAGAATTACGGGGACTGACATTACCCATAGTCTTTTGCTGCCGGAAGAAATTTGAGTCTTCCAGTAATCGAGGTCAATAGATAATCCTCTCTTTCTCCTGCTCCAGGGGATAAAAATAAGCAGCAACACTAAAGTTCCCGCAATTAAGAAATATTCGGGTGTAGAGAACTCCGTAGAAGCCCAGAAACCGGCTAGTTTTTCCAAGTATCTACATCCTCATGGTAATAATATTTTAATATCTTATCCATGTATTCCAGCGAATCTTTAACGTCATTCTCATTCAGAGTACCTTTACCTATTTTGTATACGTTATTAAAGAGCGCAGCAGTTTCCTCTCTGATATCAACGGAAACCTGATTTATATCAAGTTCCTCCAGCCAGTCAAGATGTTCGTTCCTAGAAATTACAAGCCTTGCTATATGGTCTATTTGATAGATTATATTATCGTAAGAAGTGCCATCGCCTATATTTTTATAGAGGGTATTATAAATTCGGGCAATCTGTTTGTTTTTTTCAATCCTGGCGTTTTCCTTATCCTTTCTCTTTTGAGGCATTATCCTAACTGTAAAGTCGATAGCCGTACCGATTGCGAGCAGACCACCGGCAATTAACAATATCCAGGGAATGCTGTTTTGTTTAACCTCAAGAATTTCGCCTTGCAGCACCCTTAGAGGCGCTTCATAGCCGAGATCCAGATAACTTAATGCGACAAAATCCTCATCCGATTCAGGCAGGCGTGAGGAAACGTATATGGGCTCAGCGGATGCCGGCATTTCCTGAAAACCCTCACTGCCGGAAAGCTTGTATCTGATTACAATACTTGAAAAATTGTACAGATTGTTCACAATGCCGTCTACCAGCTGCAACTCATATGTTAGCCGGTGTATTTTCGTTCCGTCGTTAAGCTTGAATTCTGTTTCATTTATTGCTCTCACATCAAAAGGTGTCAGGTCGATAGTATCGATTAAACCTTGAGTATCGATTTCAGATACCTTTTCCGGGTTATAAAGAATGTCTACGTAGTAAAGAAAAACATCCCCTTTTAATACCCCGAAACTTTCCGCCCTCGAATTAACTGCAATGGATTTACCTTCAGTTAATTTATCGACTTTAGCTACTCCCAACTGTGTTTCGCTTTGCCCGGTCAGCAATAAAACAATAGTAATTGCAATTGCTATTAACGAACCGGTTATCCCCCAAATCAATACTCTTTTTTTCATAACAATCTCCTGTCTGTGTTGTTGCCTCTATATCCTGATTCTTTTCCGTTTTTCAAAGAAGCCTGAAAATACCTGATAACAGTCGTTTATTGACGTGGAATCAAGTACAATGCAATCGACACCGAGATGATGGAAGTTCCATTTAAGGTTTTGCAGATACTTTTCCGATAATTCCTGAATTTTCATCATTTTCGTGGGAGTGATGTAAAATTCACTGCTTCCATCTCCTTCACTATTTTCTACCGCAATATTTACGGATTTATTTATTGACCCTTGTCTTTCCAGGGGATCCCTGATTATTACAGGTATAAAATCATATTTCTCAATCAGGGGTCTTATTAAACCGGTGAAGTCGCTTTCGAATACAGGATTCTTGAAATCGGATACAAAAAATATAATATTTTGACGATATAGCCTTTCAAGCATAAAGTTTATTGCATTTTGAATATTCGCCCGGCTTTTCTTGATATGCTCATCCTGGTCAATAATCCAGTTTATAATTTCTTCGCAATAATCCAATCCGGATTTAGCCGGGAAAAAGTTCCTTATACTATCATCAAAAGCGCATAAACCCAGCGGTGTGTACATATTGCATGTAGAATAAGCGATGAGCCCGATGGCAATGTCCCTGACATCCGGTTTAGATGGAAAAAACATCTCGCTGAAACTTTCCAAAGAACCTGAAAAGTCGACCCAGATATATATTTTCATCTGGCGTTCTTCAGCCCTGAGGATTATATCCTCTTCGCCGGATTGTGCCATTGTGAAAAGGTCGATATCTTTGGGATTATCTCCAGCCTCAAAGGGTCTTGTTGAATCGAATTCAATGCCTTCTCCTTTATAAATACTTTCCCAGTCACCCGGGAAAATATTCATAAGTTTCAGCTTCGATATTAGTTGTGTTTTACTCAGCCGTAGCTGTTTATAAGCCGCTTGCCCCATCTTCTGTCACCTTTTCCACAGCACGGGATATAATTTCCCTGATTTTTGCCGTTCTGTCAGTATCTCCGGAAGTATATTTAAGCCCTATTCTGTGGTTTAATACCGGGAAAGCAAGCGCAGCAATATCCGAAAATGTCACATAATCTCTACCTTTAATAAATGCCCTGGTTTTGGCAGCTCTTTCCAGGTACAGGTAACCCCTTTCTCCCTCGGGAAGCAGGTAAAATTCATCCGGATTTACCAGCCCTCCATCCACTCTTAATGCCCTTACTATTTGAATAATATCTTTTTGAATACCCGGTGTAACGATTACATTTTCACGAATGTATTTCTGTATATCAATTACTTCATTTTTAGAAATTACAGTGTTTATTTTCGGGTCAATTTTCTGATGTGCCTTTGCGATTATAATCTCTTCATCCAAAGAGAGGGATTCGGTGTAGATTTTCATCATAAAACGATCCAGTTGGGCAGCTCCCAGGAAAAAAGTGCCCTCGACATCTATAGGATTCTGGGTAGCCATTACAAAGAACGGTTCTTCCAGAGCAAAGGTATCTTTTCCGATAGTAATCTGTTTTTCACCCATGGCTTCGAGCAAGGCGGCACGTGTTTTTTCATGCGCACGATTAATTTCATCGGCAAGAACCAGGTTTGCAAAAAGAGGCCCCTGATGAAATTCAAGTAATTTATCTTCACGTTGCTCAACGATTCTAATCAGGTCCATCGGCTTGAGGTCTGGTGTAAATTGAATGCGACTGAATTTGGCATCCGATATCGTGCTTGCAAAAGCAGAAAGGACAGCCGTTTTACCCTTACCTACTTTACCCTCTACCAGCAGATGTGAACCTAATTTCATTTCACTATGAGAATAAAAACAGATAAATAACGATTCAATAAACTGGGATAATCCGACTATACGTTTTTGTATCTCTTGTCTTTGCTGTTCAATTTTTTGGAAATAATTCTCAAATACCGCATTACAATTTCTCATTTAGACCTTCTCTTTAATATAATTTCGGAACGTTTCATCAGGGTTATGTAACCCGAACAATCTTATAGTTGTTTCATATAGTATGGATAAATATTTATACATGGAGAACTAATATTGGATTTTATCACAAATAATTTTGCTTTATAATGACTTATTTGTACATTGTAATGCGTATAACAGTATTGTCATTGGTCAGTTTCCGGCGAATTATTTAACGTGGTTTAGTATTGAGTACAAAAATTGGATGGACTAATATTCATAAATGTACAGATATTATACGCAATGCTGTAAATTAAAACCGGTAACAGGTCGAGGATTATATTCATAATGGGGCAATGGGACTGAGTGTCCAGAGCCGAAATGATTTATATTGAACTTATCACCAGCGTGAGATTTATACAAGCGCATTCATAATACAAAATTATTGCACAATCGTATTTACAAAAGTATACGGTAAAAAAAGAATCGACCTTAGATATCCTAATAATAAATTATAATTGAATTAAAGAATCGAATTGTTGAAGTCCGTATGTTTTTTCGCAAAGATGGCAATTATAACACTGACTTCTGCAGTTTTTTAACTGCTTTTCTAGTATATTAAATTTATCATTCAGCAAAAAACGGCCTTTTAAGGAATCTTTAATGACCTTTATATCTGTTTTGAAACGTCCGAAATTATCACAGCCAATTATCCACGAACATACCGGTTCAAGTTCATTTCCCAATATTGTATTAAATGAATCTATAGCCCTGTTTCCGTTAAACCAGCCGAATTGACGGTTGGGAGATTCAGAGCCGGGTTCTTGTGAATTAAGTCTGCCGCTGAATTTAAATATATCGACCAATTCGGCATATTCCTTAAAAACAGAAGTATGAATCCAAAATAAATTTGTTCCGACCCTCGGAATAATTGC
The DNA here is from genome assembly GCA_964528955.1 of uncultured Dehalococcoidales bacterium. Lineage (GTDB taxonomy): Bacteria > Chloroflexota > Dehalococcoidia > Dehalococcoidales > UBA5627 > UBA5627. The sequence continues at coordinate 13,529 of CAZGVH010000002.1, forward strand.
GCTACCGAAATGATTTTTCCATTTACCGCAGGCAAGCGCTCCGAGGTTATCCCAGTAATTAATTTTTGAATAATATATTTGCAGGTCATCATGTGCCCTCTTATATGGGCAGGAAGGCATGCAGTCTTCCATAACCAGCATACAGGTTTTTACAACTTTACCCGGATTTTTAGTCTTATAATTTTCGACAGCTTCTTTTATTCTCTTTAATTCTTCCATATTCCTGTTAAGAGAACGATCGAGCTGAATTATGTTGAATCCTAAATGCAAGTAATCAATAACTTGCTGAGCGGAAGATACCTGTTGGTTCACAGTGTTTTTCCATTTCATATCTGGGAAGCGTTGTTGTAATAAGCCTGCTCTCATCATATGATTATTTGCAAGTGTGCAACTTCTTAAACCCCTGTTATAATAGCTTTGTAGCCAATCTAAAAAAGCGCCTGCTACACGATTGTTATGACTATAAAATATTTCAACCGGGATATTTAATTGATTAAGGGTCAGAGATATTTCTATCCCAAATTCTTTTTGGATATTGAATAAATTGTCGACTTGCCTATCGGATGCTTCTACTCCCATTACATTGCCGTATATTATCTTATGGTCTCTGTATTTTTCGTCATAAATCTCTTTTTCTTCATAATTATATTTAAAAATTTTACCAAAATAGATATCATATAGTTCATTTTGAAACTGCTGAGATGAATTTTTTATTGCGTTGTAATACAAATCTTCATTTGGCCAGCAGTCAAAATGAGCTATTGAGAATCTACGATTTAACAAATCATTCATACATTCCTTCCTTAAATCAATAATTACTTACATTATAATTTCGTGATATATAATCTATAAACTCTGCTCCAATCTCTTAATGTCAATATTTATTAATACATCAGTAGATTAATCCGAAAATTATTTGTTATTGAATGTCACTCTAGATAAATGCATCCATCTATAAAATACTTATTGCTATAAATAATAACTAAGATGGAATTGATAATATATAGCCATGAGAAACTCTGGTAAAAATATATCTTGGATCGGCTGGGTCATCCTCTATTTTTTCACGAAGCCGCTTTACATATACCCTGATAGCTTCATCTGAGCCAGGATATTCCCTACCCCATAATGCCTGTGCAAAATTATAGTATGTAACTACATTATTTGCATTGTTCATCAATTCAGCAAATATAACACATTCACTTTTTGTGAGTATCACACGTTTACCATTAAATAGCAGTTCATTCTTATAAGCATTAAGTTTAAATTGCCCTTTAGATAAAGTAACTTCTTCAGATAGAATATTTTGCTTACGAGTATTGGCTTTGATACGAGCTATTAATTCCATTTGCCTAAAAGGTTTTACTATATAATCATTAGCTCCCAATCCAAGCCCGTTTACTATATCAACTTCTTCCCCCCGTATCGTTAAAATAATTACTGGTACATTAGAAAATTGTCGAATTTGTTTTAATACATCAAATCCACTAATATCTGGGAGTCCCAAATCTAAAATAACAATATCAGGTGATAATTCACAAACTAATTGCACCCCTTCTTCTCCTAAGCGTGTACAACTTAAACTTGCATCAGGCCAGCACAACTTAAAGGTCATTACTAGCGATTCTAAAATACGTTTATCGTCATCAATAACAAGAATTTTCATTTGTTATACTCCAGACAATTTAATTTTCTATCTCTTGATTTTCAGTGTTTTTAATTGGAATTGAAAAACCAAAAGTACTACCCTTATTTAACTCACTGTTTACCCATATTGTTCCATCATGTAATTCGATCAGCATTTTTGAAAGGGATAAGCCAATTCCCAATCCTCCGTAACTGCTATCATCACCTACCGGACGTTCATTACGTTTAAAAATATTACCTAATCTATCCTGACTAATCCCCCTGCCGTTATCTTTTACTTCTACACTCAGATTATTACCCGTTATTTTTGCAGAGACGAGAATTCTACCATCCCTGAAAGTATATTTCAGTGCGTTATCTACCATATTATATATAACTTGTGAAATACGCTCTTTGTCAATGAAAGCTTGAGGTAATTTGTCTTGTATGTCGAAGTCCAACACCTTACCCTCCGATTCAACCAGCAATGACAACTCTTTTTTAAGTGCCACAAAAAATTTTTCAAGTGAGACCTCATGCCTTATTAACTTGAGTAAACCAATTTCACCACGTGAAATATCCAGTATTTCATTAACCCTGTTACTCAAGCTGTTTACATCTTCACTTATGGCATTAGATAATTCTATAAAAGGTTGGGTTTTTGCCTGCTGAGATAAGATATCATTTGTCAATTGGAGTGAAGTCATTGGAGTCTTTAATTCGTGTACCAAGGCTCTAGTAAACTCAGCACGATTATTCAGTTCACTTTCCAATCGATCTGATTTTATTTGCAGTTGTTCTGATTTCTGAGCCAACTGTTGTGTCCTTCCTTCAACATTGGATTCCAGTATAATTGCATATTTCTTTAAAGTACGAGTCCTCACTTGCAAAAACAGGATTATCATTGATATTACCAACATAACTGAAGATAAAATAAACCACCATTGTTCCCAAAACGGGGTGGCTATAACTATCTTTAATGCAGTACTCTCGTTATTCCAGACACCCTCGCTATTAGCCGCTTTAACAACAAAATTGTATTCTCCGCTTCTGAGATTTGTGTATTTGGTATCGCTGTCGTTAGCACCACAATAGTTCCAATCTTCATCAAAACCATCAAGTTTATATGCATATTGTATCTGGTTGGGAGAATCATAGCTCAGGGCAACAAAATCGATTACGATGGAATTATTAGAATAGGAAAGTTTTATTTCTTTTATATCTTCGATCGGCTTGTCGAATGAAATCGTTTCTTCCAACAAACTGAAACCATTAATAACAACTTCGGGCGCGGTGGTATTTTTTATCATCTTATCAGGGTAAAAAGAGATAAGTCCTCCAACAGTTCCAAAAAAAAGTTCTCCATCTTCAGCTTTATAAACAGCATTAGAACAGAACATATCATTTTCAAGACCATCATCTATTCTGTATTCAAAACATTCATTATCTTCTAATGATAACCTCCAGAGGCCCTGACGCGTTGCTACCCATAAGACACCGCTTTTATCCTCCAACATCGTAATAATTGTTTCGTTCGTCATTGCTTCAGCTAATGTATTTGATACGAATTGATTTTCGCTGAGTCGATAGCAGAATAAACCATGATTAGTTCCAAACCATAATAGACCGCTGGCGTCCTCTAACATAACATAGGTTGTATTCTTTCCAATATTTTCTATATATATAGGAGCTTCCTCATTAACTGACAGGATATCGGCTTTAGCTCCGTTATTATCCAATATATATAACGCAGTTTGCGTTACGAGCCACAATCTTTTATCGGAGGTTTCATATATCAATTCGACGTTTCCATTAATCACAAGATCGGGATACAGATTGAATTCCTCCGTTACTGTATCAAAGCTACAAAAACCATTGGTTGTGCCTATCCATACAATTCCTTTATGATCCACACGTATAGATAAAATTCTATTGCTCGGTAATTCACTATTATCGCTGTTAAAAGTAAGAAGCTCACCTGTTGCCGAATTAAATTTGAGTAAACCGGACTCATCTGTCCCTATCCAGAGACTACCATCAGTTCCAATGGAAAACATACTCTTTACAAGATTGGCTTTGGCCTGTTGCGTTAATATATCGTACCAATTATTTTCCACTTCATCGTTTTCGATATTGTACTGGATGATACCCGTCCTTGTTTCCAATAACAATGTATTTTTATCTAAACTGGCTATCCCGGAAATGGTATTATCAAGTAAAATCCCCGTATAATAATTAAACACCTGTTTCCTGAAGTTGATTTTATTTAAACCGTTGATAGTACCTATCCACAGATTATTTTCATTATCAGAATATAATGCTGTTATTCTATTGGCATTCAAGCTGTTGGGATTATATGGATCAAGCTTATAATTATTAAATGTATTTTCATTACGATTGAAGCTATTCAAGCCATCGTTGGTACCTATCCAGATAGTCCCTTGGCTATCTTCACACATATTTGTTATGGAATTATTGCTGATGCTGCTTGAATTTCCCGGAGAGTTCAGATAGACAGTAAAGGTTTTACTGTCCCTATCGAACAAGTTGAGCCCATATTCTGTACCTATCCAGAGAGAACCATACCTATCTTCTAAAATGACCTGTATAGAATTATTACTAACGCTACTAGGAATGTTGTAACTATGTTGATATGAAGTAAAGGTTTGTCTATTTCTATTAAACAAATTAAGACCATTATTAGTACCTATCCAAAGTAAACCATAGTTGTCTTCATATATTGTTTTGACAACTTTGCCGCTGATGCTATTTTCACTATTTGAGTCAGGTAGATACGTAGTAAAAGTTCCCTTTTCCCGATTAAATAAATTGAGGCCGTTTTCTGTACCTATCCATAATGCCCTATAACTATCCTCATAAATAGCTAATATCGAATTGTTACTAATACTATTGGAATTATCAATGGTATTTAGATAAGTAGTAAAAGTATTATTTTGCCTGTTAAACAGATTAAGCCCGTAGTCTGTGCCAATCCATAGTAAGCCATGGCTGTCCTCATAAATTTTTTTAATATTCGAAGAGGATAAAGATCTAGGATTATTTTCATCTTTATAATAGGTTTGAAAACTAATCCCGTCGTATTTATTCAATCCAACCAGTGTGCCAATCCAAAGATATCCGTAGCTATCCTGAAGTACACTGGTAACACAATTCTGCGATAGCCCTTCTTTCGTAGTAATGCTCTCGAATTTTATAGAATTACTAGATTCAGCGGAGACTGCTAACGGTTTAAAAGGGATACAAGTAAAAAATATCAATAATAAAGTAAAAATTAAAAGTGTTTTTGCTTGTTTTTTCACAATATTTTTATGTCCTCTACTATTTATATACTATACCACCAAATCAGTCTATTTTTACAAAACATTACTAATTTGTAACAACAGAAATAGTAATAGTAATGGTATTGTTATGATTCAAAACATATACTACCCAGAAAGCCATTAAATCAAAGTGTTTATTATACAATTTTTAAAAATATTGACTTCATGGAATGTTAGATAATTGGTTAACATATGAATATACTCTTTGCTGATATTGATCCATATACTTTAAATCAATTGCCAAGTGAAATAAATCAATCCTGCCCGGATTGGCAAATCTCTGTTGTAACTTCAGGTTTTCTATGCCTTGAGACAGTTAGAAATAATTGTCCTGATGTAATTATTTTGGGAATGGAGTTATCTGATATTTCAGGATTAGAACTGATTGAATTAATTCGTGATGATTCAGATACACCTATTATATTTCTGTCGGATGATAAGGAAATTAAGACACTAGTAAAAGCATTCGATAGAGGCGCCACGGATTATATAGTTAAACCTTCCAGCAAAAAAGTTTTTATAGCTCGTCTAAAAGCGATAATCAGAAGAGAAACGTGGAATCTTAAAAATAAAAACGCTCTCATGAAAACAAAAGAGAAAGCGTTCTCTCTGGCCAAATGCCAAATTTAATTCCCTTATATACAACTTAAGTAAATTAATAATAGATTGTTTTATATTAAGAAATGGAGGTGATGCCTATTCAGCATTTTACTATCGTACAATATCAATCTAAAAAAGGAGAATTAGTTGAAAAAAGAAAAAGAAAAATTACCTACAAATGAAGAACAAAATCAATCCGGTGAAGTATCAAGAAGAGATTTTCTTGTAGGCGCAGGAACTGTAGTTGTCGGCGGTGCTATTGGTGCCGGCTTGCTATCCAGTTGCAAGGGTGAGACTACCACTGTTACTCAGACGACAACCAAGACTGTCCCGACAACTGTTACAACTACTGTCGGTGGAGCAGGAACTACAGTAACCGAAACAAAAACAGTAGGTGGAGAAGGTGCGGTTACAGTTACTCAAACCAAGACAGTAACCGAAGGTGGAAGCGGTGTTTATCCGTCAGATGAACCTGAAATTTCAGCTATCAGATCTGCTGCTATGATAGGTGTTGCTGGTGGCGAACCTATGTCAGTAGATATCAAAAATAATAGAGTTATCAGATGCAGACCGTTACAATACCTCGACTCTTATTCTCAAGAAGAACTAAATGAATGTAACTGGGAATTAAATGCGAGAGGAAAAACTTTTAAACCAATTAACAAATCGCTCCCAAGCTATTTTGCATTTGGGTTCAAACATCGTGCCTATAGCCCCAACAGAGTTAAATATCCCCTCAAGAGAGTTGACTGGGAACCGGGTGGTGTTAATGTAAATCCGCAGAATAGAGGAATAAGTAAGTTCAAGAGAATCAGCTGGGACGAAGCAACCGAAATGGTAGCCAGCGAAATTGTAAGAATCGAGCAGAAATATAGCACCAAGGCCTGGTTTATCCATTCCCGTATGCATGGTACATCAAAAACAGTACATATGATGCACTTGGCTCATATGAATGTCCTTGCATTATTCGGTGACTTCACATCTTATGATAACAATCCCGATAGCTGGGAAGGCTGGTTCTGGGGCGGCAAACATGTCGGTGGTGCAGGCACCAGAGGTCTGTTACAACCGTCCTCCAATGTCTACAAAGATGTATGTGAAAATACAGAAATGATTGTATGGCAGGCCGGTGACTGGGAAACCACGCCTTCAGGATTTGAAGGCATGTGGTCCACCAGATTAGCTTATTTCTTAACTGAAATCGGTATAAAAAACATATATATTTGCCCGGAACTGAACTTCGCTGCTTCTGTTCACGCCGACAAATGGATCCCCATATTACCTGATACTGATGCAGCAATGCAATTGGCCATTATTTATACATGGCTCGAAGAAGATACCTACGATAAGGACTATGTTGCCACTCATGTCTATCGGCCTGAAGATTTCTTTGCTTATGTTAAGGGTGAAACAGACGGAATTCCCAAAACACCGGCATGGGCTGCTGCAAAATGCGGCGTTAACGAATGGACGATAAAAGCTTTAGCCAGACAGTGGGCGAAAAAAGTAACATCAACAGGTAATTATTACGGCGGTAGCTTTATTAGAGGCCCCTATTCATCTGAACCTGCCAGACTGGCTTATTGTCAGTTAGCAATGCAGGGACTTGGCAAACCAGGTGTACAGCAATTATGTTACCTTGGACAAGGGCTTGGCGGTGCGTCCGGTCGTTATGGATTAATGACCGTCAGCATGTCAGGTAAAACAGGCCTTGCTAAAATGATTATAACGTCATCACAACATATTGCTTTAACGAAATTACCCGAAGCTATCATTAACGGTCACCTCGAATTCTGGGGTGGTGGTATGGCTTATGAGCCGGTTGCTGACCAGTTTATTAAACGTGTATATCCTGCAGAAACAGATGGCATGAGAGTCCACTTCTACTGGACCGATTGTCCGTGTATGACAACTTGCTGGAACGAAGGCAACTATTGGATTGAAATGTTCAGAGACCCATCGATCGAATTTATGTTGGCTCAGCATCCCTGGTTTGAGAACGATTGTCTCTTTGCGGACATAGTACTCCCCAGCACTACTGTTTTTGAGGACGAGGATATGGTCTCAGGCGGCGCTCGCGGCGCACTTTATATGTACAGACATGCGATTCCTGCAGTGGGTGAATCTAAGAGTGACTGGGAAATCGGCAACCTGATTTGCAAGGCAATTGAAAAATATGGCGGAATCTATGCTGATGCGTATGCCAGGTACAATGCAGATTTCGGAGACACTGTTGAACAGAGAATTCAGGCTTGCTATGAATTATCACCTGGTGTTAACGAAAATATGAGCCTCGAAGAGTTGGATCAGAGAGGATACTTCCTGCCCAAGAGCAATCCTAAGTGGGGTGAGGCCGCTCCCGGTTTGAGAAAATTCTACGAAGATCCGACAAATAATCCGAGGGATTTACCTTCTGGGAAGCTGGAATTTTATTCTGATGGCATTGCGGAAACATTCCCTGATGATAAAGAAAGACCTCCTTATCCTGTATGGGTAGAAGGGGGTGCTGCTTCTGAGGGTTGGGCACATGATGAGAGAATTGGTGGTGAAAGATCCAAGAAGTATCCGTTGTTACTTGAAAGTAACCATCCGCGTTGGAGACATCATGCCCAGGCCGATGATATTCCCTGGATCAGAGAAATTCCGACCTGTAAAGTCAAGGGTTACGATGGATATATGTATGAATGTGTCTGGCTTAATCCGACAGATGCTGCCCCAAGAGGCATCGAAAGTGGAGACATAATAAAAATATACAACGAGAGGGGCATTACACTCGGCGGCGCTTTTGTTACCGAAAGGGTTTCTGCTGGCACTGTACACATGGACCATGGCTGCAGAATCGACCGCATCGCTGACAGAATCGACAGAGGCGGAGCCAATAACCTGATTTCACCATACGCCTGTACCGGCAATATCTCGTGGGGACAGGCAACCAGCGGTTATCTGGTTGAAGTCGAGAAACTTGATCCAGCCGAAATGGAAGAATGGAAAGAATCATATCCGGAAGCATTTGCCAAAGAATATGATCCTGCTTATGGACTCCATACAGATGCCTGGATTGCCGAAGGAGGTGACGAATAATGAAATCATTTGTTATTGATGTTGGACATTGCAGCGGTTGTTATTGTTGCCAGTTAGCTTGCAAGGATGAACATTGCGGCAACGACTGGACCCCTTATGCTATGCCCCAGCCCTTGACCGGGCATTTTTGGGGCAAACTGATCGAGCATGAAAGAGGATCTGTACCTAAAGTTAAGATGGCTTATGTTTTCATGCCCTGCCAGCATTGCGAAAATGCACCATGTGTCGATGTCTGTCCTGTTGAGGGAGCTATCTATACCAGAGATGACGGACTGGTAATCATCGATCCTAAAAAATGCAGCGGTTGCCGCCTTTGCATCGATGAGTGCCCTTATGGGACTATTTATTATAATGATAGTATACAAATAGCCCAGAAATGCACTGGTTGCGCTCACCTTGTTGACAGAGAAAACTGGATAGCCGGTATCAGATGTGCCGATGCATGCCCGAATACAGCTATCGAATTTGGCGATTCTGTCGATACCAGCGGAACCGAAACACTTTATCCTGAATATGGCCTGACTACCAGAGTCCACTATAAAAAACTGCCAAAGAAATTTATCGGCGGTTGTGTTTATGACTCCTCAAAGAAAGAGATCATTGAAGGCGCTACCTGTACTCTCAGCGGCGCTGCCAGCGGTACTACAATGACCGATGGTTTCGGCGATTTCTGGTTCGAAGATCTTGCCGAAGGAACATATTCCCTGAAGATTGAGGCTTCCGGTTATTCAGCTAAAACAATAGCGGATATTAACACAACAAAGGATGTAAATTTAGGAGACATTGACTTAGCCTAAACTCTAATCTCGATAGAGGGCGACGATTTTCATCGTCGCCCTCTATCTGTGGTGTTATGGGTTGTAAATAAAATATAGAAAGGTGAAAACATTAATGAATGCAAGAGCCTGGTTATTTCGTGGGCTTATTCTGATTGCAGCTGGCTTAATGGTTCTTACTTGGTTTATGCCATGGTGGGAAGCAAATGTAGTTATTTTACAGGGGGCTAATGTTGTCATTCATCCATGGGGTTTAACAAATACCTTGGATTTCTTTGTTACATACATTGATGGAGCCGATATGCCCGGATGGTTTAAATATGTGATGTTCGCATATTTGATAATAGCTGTTATAGCCCTTTTATCCAGCGCATTCCTAAAAAACAAAACTGTCAAAATATTGAGATTTAAGTTCACCCTGCCCCAGTTGGTTATTTTAATTGTAGGTATCTCATATATTGTTGTTCTTGTTACAGCTGCTATTTTTGCTGCTATACGTACCGGGGATTTTTGGGGGATGCATCTTTTAGGAAAAACTCTCATTGTAATAAATGATCTTGAGAGTGAGGTTATAGCCGGTTTCCTGCCCGGATACTATGTAGCCTATGCGGCAGGTATTTTAATGGTAATTTTGGCTTTGCTGCGCAATAAAATTACAGGTAAAACAGCTATCGCAGAATAGTAGTATTGCAGTTACAGAAAGGGAACAGGAAGCTACAGGCTGACTTCTGTTTATATTATTATGTTTACATTTAATTGCATAAAGGTAATTTATGAGTATTAAGAAATGAAAGAGATTGCAGGAAAATACGTTTATCAAAACAATATAGTTGAGAAATCGGAGAGTTGTATGAGCCCATCTCTCGAGAATACCGGATTAGAGACTGGCTCCGTTAGCCGGAATAAAGAGGTTGCGTATAGTGGCAGACTCGGAATGCTGAGGGAACAGTTTTGTATTGACTTCATTTCCAGAAAACAGGGAACTTTCGAAAAGATATACCAGGAACAAAAGAGAAAAACCATCTACGAAGATATCACCTGTAATAAGGGCTGCGCCAATTGTTGTGTATTGAGTGTCGGGGCTTCCATACAGGAGGGAGAGGCGATTGTCTATTACCTGTATCACAACGCTGGTGCACTCGAAAATTTTCTCAAGGCATACCCTGGATGGAGAGCAAAGATTAAATTGCACGAAAACCTCTTTAACAAGACCCCGCCAGGTAATGCTAAAACGAACTCCGGAATAGCCTGCGGTTTCCAATACAAGATTATCGACGATATAGCTGAATATACTTATTCCAGATTGAATATCGTCTGCCCTTTCTTATGTGATGGTGTTTGTTCTATCTATGAAGTACGGCCATTGGTATGTGCTGGATTGATAGCGACTACCCCGCCCGAACGTTGCAATCCGTTATGTAAGGAGAGGGCAAGGCAGTATCAAATATCCAACGATTTTTTCCTCGCGGACAATGATACATACAAGTTTTATGCAAAAGACCTGGAAAAACCCTTATGGTCTATTATGCCGATAATGGTTTATAACATTCTTGAATACGGATTGGAGTGGGTACTAGCAGTAACAGGTATAAATGAAAACCTGCTAAACGATGAAAATCCGGAGCAAATAATTAGATGAATAACGCCCGTTTAAAACATCGTTACACCTATATAGCAATCTGTGTTTTATTAATGACTTCTATTGCCGTTATGTTCGCTTCTGTCAGTTGTACTACAGTGGTACTGGAAGACGATCCTGATACGATTACTAAATTAAACGGTATTTTCCCTGAAGCAGGTTATTTTACATATGATGAGGAAAATGTAATATATACCGTATACGATTTGAATAAAATTAAAGTAGGCTATGCTTTTAATGCAAGAGGCACTGGATATAGTGGAACTATTCATATACTGGTAGGTCTTGAAGACAAGGAAACAATAAGAGGAATCATGGTTCTATCTCATGATGAGTATGCCTCTGATCCTTTTGGACGGGGCCCCGGAGATGAACTATACAAACCTAAGCTTTCCGACCAATTTATTAATATAGATATAAATGATTGTTTGCTGAAAAAGGAAGGCGGGCAGGTGGATGGCTTAACGGAAGCAACTGTAAGCTGTAAAGCTATCATTGATGCCGTCAGAGAAACAGCCTTGGAAAAGGTCGAGCTTATTAAATGAGCCGTGTCCATATAAATAAGCAACGCAATACTATTAAAAATTAAAGGAGAAAAGATTGAAAATTAGTAGAAAAATCAAGAAAAATTATGGATTGCTTTTTTCGGCAGTTCTGATTCTGGCTCTTCTTTTAGTACCGAGCACGTCATGTAAATCCGAACCTGTGACTACCACTGTGACCGTTACAGAAAAGAGTACTGTTACATCAACCGCAGTTTCGACAGTAACCAATACCGTTACGAATACGGTAACCATTACTAATACCGTAACAAACACACCTACAACTCAAACATCCACATCCAAGACTACCACTCCTACTACTACCACTAAAACATCAACGACTACCTCCACGCCAACTACATCAACCACACTAGCATATACCACGGGAACTACCAGCGTAGCATGGACAGCCGATGGTGTTATCACCGAAGGCGAATATGCCCAAATGCAACAGATGGATGACAATTATTATGCATATTGGAATACCGATAACGAATATATATATGTTGGAGTAAAGGTTAAAACTCAAGGATGGATTGGTTTTGGTGTAAATTTCAATATTATGGCTGGAAGCGAATATTACATATATGCCGATATGGTATTCGGACAGTTTGTAAATGGTGAAGGTAAGGTTTACGACGGATATGCTTACGCTTCCTCTACCTTTGGCGCCGATTCATTATTTAAAGCAAATGATGACCTAGTTGCATCAGGTATTACCAGAGATAGCGAATACACGACTATGGAATTCAAACGTGCCCTGAATACCGGTGATGATGTATATGATTGCGTATATAAACCCGGCGAATCAAATTATCTAGTTTGGTGTTATGCCAAAACTGATAAAATGCTTGCATGGGCTACCGGTGGAAACGGTGATATGATTACCATAACCCTTTAGTTCAAATTACTGATTGATGTATATATAAAGAATTACCCCCTGTCAAATGACAGGGGGTAATGAGCAAAATTTACCGGTAAATATTTATAAATTTAACAGTAACAATCCAAATGTATATCTTATGATTATAAAAAGAA
>CAZGVH010000003.1:0-25431 GCA_964528955.1 uncultured Dehalococcoidales bacterium
ATTATGAAGATGTCAATCATATCGCTTCGAGAATATGCGGAATCTGTTCGATATCTCATTCTACAGTATCCTTACAGGCTACTGAAAAAGCCTTCGGGGTTAAACCATCCGAACAGACTATTCTCTTAAGAAAACTGTTATTCAATGCTGAATTGTTAGAGAGCCATATATTACATGTAATGTTCCTGGCGGCTCCTGATTTTCTGGGAGTAGGCAGCGTTTTTCCTCTGGTCGATACCCACAAAGACGTGGTTCTTATGGCATTAAGATTGAAACGGCTTTCTTATAACCTGGCCGAGGTACTTGCCGGTAGAAAAACGCATCCTCTTTCATGTATCGTGGGTGGATTTGCCAAGCTGCCTCAATACAGCGAACTCGAAGCATTGCGGAAAAGGCTGGAAGATGCGCTGGTAGACCTTGCTGCAATCGTCGATATTTTTAAAACATTAAAAATTCCTGATTTCACCAGGGAAACAGAATATATTGCCCTTAAAGATGATAATGAATATGCCTTTATCAGCGGACAGATAGCCTCAACGGATACGGGGTTGACTTCCGTCGATAATTATATGAAAGTCACCAACGAGTTTTGTGTACCGCAGTCTACAGCTAAATATACTAAAAATGTCAGGGATTCCTATATGGTAGGAGCGCTGGCGCGTTTTAATATCAATCATGACAAGCTGCTGCCCAAAGCTAAAATTGCAGCAGCTGAACTTAGGTTGGTGGCTCCTAATTTTAATCCTTTCATGATAACCGTTGCGCAGCTGGTGGAAACAGTTCATGCCGTTGAGCACAGCATCCAGATCATTGACCGTCTTTTTGAAAAGGGACTCAAGGAAGAACCCAACCTGGTCAATCCCAGAAGGGGAAGGGGTATTTCAGCGGTCGAAGCTCCCAGAGGTATCCTTTTCCATGACTATTCCTATGGAGAAAGCGGCATCTTGAAAGAAGCCAACTGTATCATACCGACGAATCAGAATCATAACAGTATTCAGAAGGATTTCGAGGCGCTGGTTCCTCTAATCCTATGCAAACCGGAAGATGAAATCAGGCTTACCATGGAGATGCTGGTAAGGGCTTATGACCCATGCATTTCATGTTCGGCGCACATGTTAAAAATCGATTTTAAATAATCACCGGGAACAATCGGATGCAGTCAAATCGGTATTGAAAAGGCTGCATCCGGTTCTTTTACTTACCACGAATATCTTCATTTCCGTAATCTTGTTATTCTGCAACCTGGGATTTATAATTCTTGTTAATACGCGTGGGTTTTCAATTATTTGACTTATATTTATCTGCATATTTTCTTGACACAATAATATACGCCCTTTACAATGAAATATAGAGCGAGGTAGAACAATGATTTGTCCTGTTTGCAAAATGGATATGATTGATGTCGAACATGATAAAATAGAATTGGACTATTGCGTTAAATGCAAAGGGGTTTGGTTCGATTCCAACGAACTAGAATTGTTATTTGAAAGATTTAACCTTAAAAATATCAGCCTGTCGATTTCGGAATTATTAAACAAAATAGATGATAAAATTACTGAAGATAAACGTAAATGTCCGATTTGCCGGAAGACAATGGGAAAAATTGCAATCGGTGATTCATCGCAAACGGTTATAGATGTTTGTCCTAACGGCAACGGTTTATGGTTCGATGGGGGAGAAGTAATCCAGTTAATTAAAAATACTTCACATAATATACAGCCGGAAGCCGGTGCAGAACAACAGGTAATAAACTTCCTGGGAGAAGTATTTCATATATAGGGAAGTTTAATAGTACCCCGGAAAAGGGGACTATATCAGGAGGTGTTTTTTGGATATTGTACTTTGGGTTTTACTTGGAATTATAGTTTTGTTGTTACTATTCTATGTCCTGACATACAACGGGTTGGTACAGTTACGCAATCAGGTAAAGAATGCCTGGGCACAGATAGATGTACAGTTAAAGAGAAGATATGACCTTATACCCAACCTGATGGAAACTGTTAAGGGGTATATGAAGCATGAAAGAGAGACCATGGAAGCTGTCACTAATGCCAGAAATCTGGCTCAAAAGATTTCAGACAGCGGTGCTGCAGCGCGTTCCAGGGCTGAGGGAGAATTAAGCATTGCACTCGGTAGATTGCTTGCTGTCGCCGAAAATTATCCTGATTTAAAAGCTAATCAAAACTTTCTGGCACTGCAGGAAGAATTAACTTCCACAGAGAATAAAATCAGCTTTTCACGCCAGTTTTATAACGATTCCGTCTTGAATTATAATAATAAAATACAGATGTTCCCTTCGAATATTGTAGCCGGGATAAGCGGGTTTAAAGCCGGTGAGTTCTTTGAAGTTAACGTAGAAAAAGAGAGAGAGGCTCCCAAGGTCAGCTTCAGTTAAAGGAAAGTAACGTAATATGTGGGAACAAATAAGATCCAACCAGAGAAGGTCGGTAATTCTGGTGATTGGCATGGGAGTTTTACTCTTTTTAATCGGCTACTTTCTGGGATTGTATTTTTTCGATAGCGGAATAGGTGGATTACTCATCGCTTTAGCGTTATGGGCGATTATGACTTTAGTCGGCTATTTCGAGGGAGACAGTATCCTTTTAGCCTCTGCCGGCGCCAGGAAAATCAAATACGACGACCATCCGCGCCTGTATAATATTGTTGAGGAGATGCGTATCGCCTCGGGATTGCCGAAAACGCCGGATATTTACATAATCGACGACCCTTCGTTAAATGCTTTTGCTACCGGACGTGACCCGAATAAGGCAGCGGTGGCTATAACTTCCGGTTTACTGCAACAGTTGAACCGCGACGAGTTGCAAGGCGTTATGGCGCATGAAATATCCCATATCAAGAACAGGGATGTTTTGCTTATGGCTATGACCAGCGTGCTTTTAGGTACGATCGTAATGTTGTCCTGGTACGGTTCGCGTATCATGATTTTCGGAGGCGGTGGGTCAAGGCGGGATTCGTCGTCGGGCGGTGGTGCGCAGGCAATAATTATGATTATTGCCCTTCTACTGATGATACTGGCGCCTATATTTGCTCAGTTGATATATTTTGCTATATCCAGGAAACGCGAATATTTAGCCGATGCCTCTGCCGCGATATATACCAGGTATCCGGAGGGGTTGGCTTCGGCGCTTGAAAAAATAGGGGCATCGACCGGTCAGTTAAAATCCGCTAATCAGGCAACTGCTCCGATGTATATAGTAAACCCGTTTCGTAAGAAGGGAAGAGCGGCAACCGATTTGAGCAGTACGCATCCGCCGATATCCGAAAGGATTCGCATACTGCGCGCGATGGGTGGTGGAGCAAACTATAATGATTATGAAAATGCCTATAAAACAGTTCATAGCGGCAGGGGGGGTATTATACCGGCTTCTGCGATGGCGTTGACGGGAGCTGCTTCTCCGTCTGTATCACGCGTTCAATCAGGCGATGACCCGGGTAGGCTTGAAAGAGCCCGAGAGACCTCGGACGTTATGTGGAAATTAAGCAGTTATAAGACTATAGATTGCCCTTGCGGCACTAAATTGAGGATTCCCCCGCACTTCAGTGAAAAACAAATACAGTGTCCGCACTGCGGTAGAAACCATAAGATATAATTGACATATTAATAATCAACGGTACAGTTAGCAAGGGAGATACTTGATATCTCCCTTGTCTTTATATATATAAACAATCATGTTCGGAAAGAGTATATTATTATATATATCTTGAGCTATGCTTGATACAATGATAAAATGCTTTAAGATAATAACAATCGGTTTAAAAACTATATAGTATCCACTTCTTTGGGGGAGTGTCGGAACTGGCAGACGAGCAAGACTTAGGATCTTGTGCCGAAAGGCGTGGGGGTTCAAATCCCCCCTTCCCCACCAAAAAAAGCCGCAGTGGGTGAATAACCCGCTTTATTTGTGCAAAAAATCCAAAAATCAGGCATAAAATCTATTGACTTTGACTTATATTCAGTGTAATCTGGTTGTCAGAGGTATTATAAATACCACCATATGTTGTGTCATCCTTTAATGATAACTAACTCCTTTCATCAGAGGAGTGTTAAATATTTTTGTTATTTTGTATATAAAGGAGACACACATGCAAAATGATGAACTAAAGAATAAACCCTCAAACACTGAAGCGTTACCTCCACCCCCGAAAATTCTGACCAAACCACTTCCGGCGATTCTGGATGATATGGAAGCCAATATCAGGGCTGCCGTAGAAGCTGCCAGGAGAGCTGAAGATGCCTCAAAGAAAGCTAATGAAGCAGCCGTATTAGCCACAAAAGCATCCGGTGAGGCAGAAAAGAGAGCCGAGGAAGCACGTAAGGCAGGGGAAACCGCCGCACAGAAAGCTACTGCAGCAGCCGCAGAGGCGGCAGCAAAAGCTGAAAAAATAGCTCAAACTGCCATTGCCGATGCAGAGAAAGCAGAGAAAAAGGCTAAGGAAGCTGCAGATGCTGCCAGCCGGGCAGCGGAAGAAGCGGCAGCCAGGGCGGAAGAAGCGGCTTTACGGGCTGAAGAAATAGCCAGGGCGGCTCAATATGCTGCCGAGGAAGCCACAGCTAAATCCAACGAAGTAGCACAGGCGGCTAAAGAAGTTGCTGCTGCGGCATTAAAGGCGGCGGAGGAAGCTGCTATAAGAGCTGAAGATGCAGCTATTCTCGCCAGGGAAGCTGTTGAACGTTCAATGGAGGCGGCAAATGCCGCAGCCAAACAGGCTGAGAATGCAGCTAAATTGGCAAATTCGGCAACTGCTGATGCAAATAAAAATCTGAATGCTGAGTCCGCTAAAAAAGCCGACGAAGTAGGAAGAGATGCTAAAAAAGCAGCCGGACTTGCTTTCCGTTTAGCAGATGAAACTGCCAGAAAAGGCGAACTGGCTGATATTGCCGGAGATGCCGCCATACTGGCTGCCAGCAGAATATCCGGGATGTTGGCTGAAAGAATAGATGAGTCTGGCAAGGATGCCAAAGAAGCTGCTTCGAAAGCATCACGCATCGCAGGTGAGGCAGTTAAGAAAGCGGAATTGGCTGATGTTGCCGGTGATGAAGCGATGGCGGCGGCGATTAATGCCCTTGCCGAACAGGCTGCAAAAAGAGCCAGAGAAGCAGCTATTGCTGCTAAAGAATCGGCTTTAAGTTCGATTGATGCTGCCAAAGCGGCATCTAAGATATCCGATGAAAAACTGGAATTGGCTAAGGTAGCGGCGGCAGAAGCAGCGGCAAAAAGTACCGTAGAATCTGCTGGAAAAGCTGATGAAGCCGGTAGAGAAGCAAAGAAAGCAGCGTTGGCTGCAGCGCGTTTAGCTCAGGAAGTAGCCAGGAAAGGTGAACTGGCTGGAATTGCCGGTAGAGAAGCGTCGGAAGCAGCAACTAAGGTTTCAGGAGAATCTGCTGTAAATACTGCAAAGGCCGGAAAAGAAGCCAGCGAAGCTTCAATTGCCGCGTCAAAAGTGGCTGAAGAAATCGCTAAAAAAGCAGAACAGGCAGATATAGCGGCAGATAAGGCTCTGGCAGCGGCTATTTCATCGGCTGTAGCTCAGGCATTCGCCAAAGCGGAAGAGGCACAAAGGGCTTCACAGACGGCGACAGCCAGGGCGGCCGATATTGCAAGAATAAGAGCTGAAGAAACCGATAAGGCGGCAAGAGAAGCGGTGGCACGGGCCGAAGAAATAGCCAGAGCGGCACAGAAAGCCGCTGACGAAGCTTTAGCCAAGGCAGAAGAAGCTCTGGTTAAGAAGATAGTCAGAAAACTCACGCAATCCGAATGGGTGATATATATGATAATTATCATCCTTGCGGTCGTGGTAGGTTCCGTCTTCCTAGCTGTTGCTTTAACGACCGGATTATAAAATAATTTAATAACGGGTGTGATATTATACCAGCCGTTGGTCATCGTAGATAAAATTGATTTTATAGCTGATGGCTGGTATAATGAACTTTCATGAGATAAAAAACCTCTCTACTCCGCTATATGAGTGAGGGGTTTTTATTTAATGTAACGTTTTATTCCGATGGTCAACTGTGAAAGATAAAATTGATATGAAAGAAAACGAACAAAATTTTGAAATAGAGACAATGCGTCATTCGGCAGCTCATATTATGGCTGAAGCAGTTTTATCATTGTTCCCTGATACTAAATTCGGGATTGGCCCGGCTATCGAGAACGGCTACTATTATGATTTCGATTTGCCGAGAACTCTAACACCGGACGATTTATCCGTAATAACCGATATAATGAATCAAATAATCGCTCAGGATACGCTTTTTAAACGTGAAGAAATAACAAAAGAAGAAGCCCGTATTCTGTTTGCCAATCAGCCCTATAAAATCGAGCTGATTAATGATATCGAAGATGAAAAGGTCAGCATTTATACCCAGGGGAACTTTACCGATTTATGTCGCGGCCCTCATGTTGAATCTACCGGTAAAATAAAATGCTTTAAACTGGTAAGTATTGCCGGAGCATACTGGCGCGGTAATGAGAACAATCCCATGCTGCAACGCATCTATGGTGTTGTTTTTAATACGCAAAAAGAATTGGAAGAGCATCTCTTTCAATTGGAAGAAGCCAAAAAGCGTGACCATCGTAAACTGGGTAAGGAGCTGGAAATCTTTACCTTCGATGATGAAATAGGGCAGGGTTTGCCGTTATGGCTTCCAAATGGAGCAGCCATGATCGAGGAAATCGAAAAACTGGCTGTAGAGACGGAATTCCGTCATGGTTATGTCCGCGTTAGGACACCTCATATCTCCAAGGAAGACCTCTTTAAACACAGCGGGCATTTGCCATATTACGCCGAATCGATGTATCCGCCGATGGATCTCGAGGGTGTACGTTACTACGTAAAGCCGATGAACTGCCCGATGCACCATAAAATTTACGCCAGTAAACAGAGAAGTTATCGCGATTTACCTTTACGCCTGGCAGAATACGGTACCTGCTATCGCTATGAGAAGTCAGGTGAGCTATTCGGATTGATGCGTGTGCGTTCGATGCAAATGAATGATGCGCACATATATTGTTCTGAAGCGCAGTTCGAACAGGAATTTACCGATGTAATTGAAATGTATCTGGAATATTTCAAGTTATTCAATATTAAAGAGTACACAATGCGTTTGAGCACTCATGATGTCAGCGGTCTGGGTAAAAAGTATGTCAATAACCCTGAGCTATGGCTGAAAACCGAAGATATGGTCCGCAGCGCAATGAATAATAACCATATTCCATATTACGAGGTAGCAAATGAAGCTGCTTTTTACGGCCCCAAGATAGACGTACAGGTGAAAAGCGTTATCGGCAAAGAATTTACCCTGGCAACCAACCAGGTGGACTTTGCTCAGTCAGAGCGTTTCAACCTGGAATTTACCAATGAAAAAGGCGAGAAAGAACATCCATTAATAATACACCGCGCTCCGTTATCTACTCATGAGAGGCTTATCGGTTTCTTGCTGGAGCAATATGGGGGAGCATTCCCGGTCTGGTTGTCTCCGGTACAGGTAGCGATACTGCCGATTGCCGACCGCCACCAGGATTATGCACAGAAACTGGAACGTGAGTTGAAGAATAAAAACCTGAGAGTGGAAACCAATTATCAACAGGGTACCGTTAATAATAAAATACGTCAGGCACAGGCGCAAAAGATTCCTTATATGCTTATTATCGGCGACAAGGAAATCGATAATAACGCCGTTTCGATACGTTTTAGAAGCGGCGAACAAAAGAACGGTATTCCATTCGATGATTTTATGAATATTATACTGAAAGCAGTTGCAGAAAAAACTGAAAATTAGAAAAATACTTGATAAAAATAGCTTTACTATGCTATAGTCCTTTTATATAAGTTAGCAGGTATTGGAGGGATATAAAGACATAATTAAAGAGTTACGTGTAAACGAAAAAATTAAGTGCAAAGAGATACGTCTCGTCGGTGAAAAGGGTGAACAGTTAGGTATAATGCCTTTGTATCAGGCACGTGAGTTAGCTAAAAAACAGGGTTTCGATCTTGTAGAAGTAGCACCGATGGCTGTTCCTCCTGTTTGCCGTCTTATGGATTATGGGAAATTTAAATATCAACAGACAAGGAAAGAACGGGAGACAAAAAAGACACAGAAGCTTTCTTTACTTAGGGAAGTAAGGCTTCGTCCTAAAATTGGCGACCATGATTTCGATGCCAAAGCCAGAGCAGCTAAAAGGCTGTTAGAAGGTGGGGATAAAGTTAAATTGACCATAATGTTTCGCGGACGCGAGAATGCTCATCCTGAATTAGGTTTACGTTTACTGGAAAAAATGTCTGACTCTCTGAAAGAAATCGCTTCTGTTGAAAAGCAACCTATTAAAGAAGGAGCGAGATTGCATATTATATTGGTGCCGCAACAATCGGCGCTGAAAACTAAAGTAAAGGAAGAAGTGAAACAGGAAGAAGATGCCAAAACTTAAAACACATAAGGGAGCAAAAACCAGGTTCCATATCACCGGCAGCGGAAAGATTATGCGTACTAAAGGTATGAAAAGCCATTTACGCCGCAATAAGTCCCGCAGGGTGAAGATGCAGTTCGATGAAACTATTCCTCTGCATTCAAGTGACGCAAAAAGAATAAAAAGGCTTATCCCCAACGGGGTATAGTTAGATAGGAGTAATACTTTGTCAAGAGTAAAAAAGGGTGTAACCGCACATAGACGGCATAAAAAAGTGCTGACGATTACCAAGGGCCATAGAGCGAGTAATCATTCGCTTTATAAGCGCGCTAATGAATCCATGATGCATTCATTGAGATATGCATATATTCACCGCAGAGACCGCAAGGGAGATATGAGGAAGCTCTGGATTACCCGTATCAATGCGGCCAGTAGGGTATACGGCGTAACCTACAGTCAGTTGATGAACGGATTAAAAGCTTCGGGAATCGAAGTTAATCGTAAAATGCTGGCTGAAATGGCTGTTAACGAACCGGATTCGTTTGCAAAACTGGTTAAACTTGGACAGGCATCTTAAACCCGTAAATCAATTGAATAATAAAAAAGCCTCGCTGTTTCAGCGAGGCTTTTTCGTTTCCCTGTCTTATTAACGGATTGGATTATAAATCCATGACTGCTTTCAATTCGTTATCGGATACATTTTCCAGCCTGAATCCGAGGTTGCGCACAAGATTAATCATCTTAATATTATCCTTCAGGATTATTCCATATAAACTCTTAAGGTTCTTCTCTCGTGCAATACCGATTAACATATCCGTCAGTTTATGTCCCAGCCAAATATCCTGGAACTCATCGGCGATAACTGTAGCAAATTCTCCGAATTCTTTGCCGGATTCTATTATCAGACGGCTGACGCCGACCAAACGTTTTTTACCTGTTCCGTTATATTCCGCTACAATCGCTATCTCTCTGTCGTAATCGATGTTACAGAAACGACTCAACATATCATGAGTAAATTCATTTATCGGATGGAAAAATCTAAAACTCTTGGATTGTGGAGATAATGCATTCAAAAGCGCATGTTCCAGTGGTTCGTCCTCGGGGCGGATAGGGCGCAGTAATACCTGTTTTCCATCATGACATGTCCATGTTTGGATATAACGGGTCGGATAGGGAGAAATAATCAGGTGGGAAGATTCTGCTGCTCCCTTCTTAATAACATCCAAATCTAAAACGATGCGGGCATCGAGGGCGACCACCTTTCCGTCACTTACAACGAGCGGATTGATATCCAGTTCGGCGATTTCCGGGAAATCGACAATCATATTAGACACCCTGATCAGTGTTTCATCGATAAGGTGCAGGTCTACGGGCGGTTTGCTTCTAAAACCCTTTGATAATGCCGAGTATATTTTAGTTCCTTCAACAAGTCTTCTTGCCAGTACCTGGTTTAAAGGAGGCAGCCCGATTGAAATATCCTTGTGATATTCCGCTTCGATACCTCCCTGACCGAAGATAATTACCGGACCAAGCGTGACATCTTTTTTACTTCCGATAATAAGCTCGTAGTCGTATTTTCCTACCATACTCTGAATAGTGACACCATCTATTTTAGCCTTCGGCGCATTCTGTTTAACGGTTTCCATCATATTGGCGTATGCCTGTCGTAATTGTTGCTGGTTCTTGATATTTAGAGCAACGCCACCGACATCGGATTTATGAGAGATATCCGGGGATTGTATTTTCATGACTATCGGATAACCGACGGAATCTGCTGTAGCGGCAGCCAGTTCGACATCTTTTGCAAAGAACGGGTAGCTGACCCCGATGCGATATGTATTAAGGAATTTCTTCGAATCCTCTTCGTTTAATAACGTTTCGCCCTTGTTCACTGCGTTGTTAATAATCGTCTTTAAATGATTTTTAGCAATACCGACATCGAACGGAATATCTTCCGGTATTTGATACAGGCTTTCCAGGTTCTTCGCATATTTATACATATAAAGGTAAGCTTCCATCGCTTCTTCCGGGAATTCATATGTCGGAACTTTATTGGCATAGAAAAGTTGTCTTGCTCCGGCGACGTCCTTACTACCCATCATTGTGGTCAGAATGGGTTTGGTACTCTTTTTAGATATCTTTACAATACCTTTTGCCACGTCTGTAGCGTTGGCTGCACCTTGCGGAGTGTAGATGACGACAATGCCGTTGATACCGGGGTCTTTAAGGGCAATTTCTATAGCTTTGGTATAACGTTCGGCGTCGGCATCCCCGAGTATATCTATCGGATTTGCCTTGCTCCAGAAAGTGGGCAATACTTCATTTAAGGCATTGATTGTTTCAGGTGTCAAAGCGCTGAGTTTTCCGTCTTTGGCAATTAGGGCGTCGGTTGCAAGTACGGAGGGTCCGCCTGCGTTGGTAATAATGGCGACATTTTGCTCTTTGGGAAGATGAGTGGAATCGAGTATTGAAGCACAGTTGAAAAGGTCGGCCACTTCATCTACACGCACGACACCGGCACGGTTGAAAACTGCATCGTAATAGGCATCATCACCGACAAGGGCACCGGTGTGCGATTTCGCCGCCTGAATACTTTCCTGGAATTTACCCGGTTTAATGACAATAATCGGTTTACTGCGGGCAAAACCGCGTGCGGCGCTCATAAAATTCTTAACACTTGCAAGAGTATTACCTATGGTTTCCATATAAATAATGATGCTCTTGGTCTCCGGGTCATCACCGAAAAAGTCTATGAGGTCTCCGAAATCAACGTCCATCATGCTCCCGATGGAAACGAAAGCGCTGAAGCCGATATCTCTGTTGATTGCCCAGTCGAGAACAGCAGCGCCCAGAGCGCCACTCTGGGAAAGAAATGCGATATTCCCGGATTTCGTTATCTTGCGAGCGAAAGAACCGCTGAAATCGGCACAGGGACGCATAGAACCGAGACAGTTCGGCCCCATGAGGCGAATATTGTTTTTACGGCAGGTTTCCATTATTTTTTCCAGGCGTTCGTTGCCTGCTTTACCGGCTTCTTTAAATCCGGCGGAAATAATGGTGATTGCTTTGGTTCCTATTTCAGCGCAGCTTTCAACTATAGCTGGTACGTTTTCAGCGGCAATAGTAATAATAACTAGTTCGGGGACTTCAGGGAGACTGGTAAGATTGGGATAACACTTTAAATCGAGCAGGGTCTCATACTTGGGATTAATCGGATAAACCTTGCGTTTGTCTTTACCAATGATAAGGTTTTCCAATACAATATTTCCGATTGCTCCCGGACGATTGGAAGCTCCTACCAGGGCAACGCTCTGTGGGTCAAAAAAAGAATTGATTTTGTTCATAACTGTTGCCGTTTTCTCCCCCTTTAAAATTTTAATATATACTGTAAAAATAATACAGATATTAATAAAGAAAAAACCCAATTATCTAATATAATAATATAAAACACAAAATTCTTCAATTTAAAGAATTTAATAATTTTAAAATTGTAAAACATTTAATAAGATGGGGAGTCATATTTATATTACATGGCTTATAAAAAAAATAATACATCATGTAAGAGGTAAGAGTAATAAATCCATCATAATATTACTACATGATGTGTCACTCTATTGATATTATAGCAGGAATACAGTAACTCGTATCTTTTTGTTAAAATAGACTTCCTGAATAGTTTATAATATATAAACAGGATTGGTTCTATGGAGGTCAGAATTGCCGAAAGTCAATATTAACGGAATCGATATAGATTATAAAATTGAGGGCAATGGCAAACCCCTGGTTATGATAATGGGGATCGCCGCTACCAGAAGAGCATGGTTATTTCAGACATCTGTTTTCAAAAAACACTTCCGGGTAATTACATTCGATAACAGGGGATGCGGAAAATCGGATAAGCCATCGGAACCTTATTCGATACGTAATATGGCGGATGATACGGCAGGTTTGATGGATTTTCTGGGAATAGATAAAGCACATATTCTCGGAGCGTCGATGGGAGGTATGATAGCCCAGGAACTTGCCATTAACTATCCGGAAAAAATAAACAAGTTGATATTGTGCTGCACTATGGCAAAGAGAACCGGTCCGGGTGGTATTTCTGCCGAACCGGCGAAAAAACTGGGATATAAAGACGATTATTCTTATAATGATTTATTGAGCGTAAGTGTTAAAAATATTATGCTTAACATGGCGGAACTGGCTTTTAACAAAAAGATTAACAGGATTTTTATATTACCGGTGATGAAATTATGGGTAAGGAAACAGGATACTTCAGGGATTTCGAATCAGCTCAAGGCAATATGGGAACATGATACTGCCGACAGATTGAAGTTGGTAAAAGTACCAACACTTTTAATGACAGGCAGCGATGACAGGATAATCGACTGTCAGTCTTCAGAATTTTTATTGAATCAAATCCCGCATTCGCAACTGGTAAAATACGATGGCGGTTCACACGCATTTTTTGTTGAAATGAGAAAACGGTTTAACAAGAAAGTCATAGAATTTCTAAAGAACGGGTAACGGGAATGATATAAGAATCGGGATAAAAAGGTCTTTCTATTTAAGCAGTGGGCACTTGCAGCGGATACAAAATTCCTCTTTGATATCATTGAAATATCTACAGGATACGCATAGAATCTCAGCGTCCCGGCTTTTATCGTATTTTTCATAGTAGAATAATCCTTTATGGTGGCGGATACGGTCGCCGATCTCGTAATAATTAAATATTTCCGGATAGTCTGTCCATTTTACCGTCTTGATCTTCCCCGAATCTTTTTCAATTTTAATCACATACTTCGTATGATAGTCGTTGTCGTAATATTTCGAATAGAATTGCTTATCGATAACAACGCCATCCCATGTCGTATCAATTATCCTTTTTATGGTTTGCAGGGCTGCTATTGTAACAAACATCCCTCCGATACCTATACCGTAGAATAAAGATTCCGGCCAATCCAGCTCGCCTGAAGCATTGCCGTAAATCGGAAATGCGATAACTGCTATAACAAACAGAATAAGTGAAAAGAGGAATGACCAGGTTACAGAATCTTTCTTATACTTGGAATAGGCCGGGTCTTCTATTTTGTGAGAAAAACTCATTGATTTTACCCTTGTAATATTAAGCAATAGAGTAATTTTATCATACAACTAAATATGATAAAAAAGATTATTGACAGAGACTTTGTACTTGAATCGAAAGTCATAAACAGTTATGAATAAAATCTTAAGCCCGGATATTTATTGACTTATGATTCTGTTGTATACTTGATGCAGTTGTATGCGAAGCAATAATCTTACCTGTGATAATCCATGCTTGCAAAGGAGAGATTAATGGACTGTATAATTAACTTTACTCCGACTGGTATGATTCCCACTAAAGAGATGACTTCAAGCGTTCCCGTCACTCCCTCTGAAATAATCGACCAGGTACTTGAAGCTGCAGATACAGGTATTACTATGGTGCACATCCATGCGCGCGATAAGGATGGCATACCCACTTACAAAGCTGAGATTTTCGCCGAAATAATTTCGGGCATTCGTAAATATGACCGGGAACTGGTACTTGTGGCTACATTAAGCGGACGCAATATCAGTGAATTCGAGAAGCGAAGCCAACCGCTTACGCTTACCGGTGAATTGAAACCCGATATGGGCAGTCTTACTCTGAGTTCGGTCAATTTCAATAAGGAAACCAGTGTGAATACACCGCAAATGATAACCGACCTTGCTTCTGAAATGAAAAAGCGCGGTATATTGCCTGAGTTGGAGGTATTCGATAGCGGTATGATAAATTACGCCAAATATCTGGAGAAAAAAGGTATTATCGAGCCTCCGCATTATTTTAATCTTATCTTCGGAAATATCGCCTGCGCTCAAGCCAACCTTCTGCATTTGGGCGTATTGATATCCGATCTTCCCCCCGGTTCAATTTGGAGTATGGGTGGAATCGGTGATTCACAGTTCACGGTAAATACAATATCAATTGCCGCTGGCGGCGGTGTCCGTGTCGGCTTAGAGGATAATATATGGTATGACAGTAAACGTACAGTGCTGGCAAAAAATATCGACATGATAAAACGCATTCATAATGTTGCTGAATTACATGAAAGAAAAATAATGGAGCCTTCAAAGTTGAGAGAACTATTGAACTTGCAGCCAGGTAACGGCTGCTACGGTAGAGCTTAATAAGTGACATGTTTACTATATAATTGCAAATATTTTATCGGGGATTAATGAAAATTGATAGAGATAAAAACTTTAAAACATATAGATGCAATAGAACAATTAACAGATTTATATATTTTTACATTTAATCATAGGGTAACAGCTGAATTCTGGAAATGGAAATATGTAGATAATCCTTTATCTGCAGTACAGCCTGATGTTACAGTTGCTCTTGATGGTAGCAAAATAGTTGGAGCACGCCCGTTTCTTTTAAATGAATTATGGTTGGGAGAAAAAAAAA
Source organism: uncultured Dehalococcoidales bacterium (assembly GCA_964528955.1). Lineage (GTDB taxonomy): Bacteria > Chloroflexota > Dehalococcoidia > Dehalococcoidales > UBA5627 > UBA5627. Next base: position 14,902 of record CAZGVH010000003.1, read on the forward strand.
TTATTGCCGCTCAGCACTGTGATACGATGGTGCATAAGGATTATAGAGGTCAGGGTATATTCAATCGTATGGGGAAATTTGCTTTGCAGTATCTTGCAGAACATAATTGCAGTTTATCATTCGGTTTTCCGGGTCCAATGTCACGCAAGGGTTTTGCCAGCCAGGGATATCGTAAAATAATGGATACAGAGATACTATTTCACATAACTAATCCTGTCAGGGTAATCGAATCGAAATTTAAGAAAAGCAAAACGGAGTTTAATGATTATCATGTCGAAGTACATGATCGATATACTACAGAAATGAGTATTCTGGATTCATTTAGAAAGAAAAATACAATAGATATTGTACGCTCAGAGGAAAATCTTCGCTGGCGTTTCGATAACCACCCTCTTGAATCATATAAATATATACTTGTAAAAAAGGGTGAACGATTTATTGGATATGCCGTAATAAGCATACAGAGGCATGTAAGAGGCTTAACTACAGGTATGATAATAGATTATCTGTTGGAAGACGGGAATATAGATTGTTTCCGTGTATTGATTTTAAAAGCACTGGAAGAGTTTAACCGCTATGCTTGCCCTGTAGCAGCAATCTGGGTACTGGGAGAACCTGATCTGTACATGGTTCTCACTGAGAGTTTCGGTTTCAAATCGTCGCTAAAATTTCCCTACAGGAAGTTTATAGATTCCGGTTATATGGATTTGATATTAACCGACGAAAAAATAGCTTCTGAAGTTAACATCTATAATCAACAAAACTGGAGAGTCACTTATGCTTACCCCAATTACATCTGAAATCACTGGTTATACCAACGGACTCAAAGCCAGAATCTCTACTATCCGCCGTAATATTGAATGGGTGAAGATGGAACGTTGGTTGCTTCGTGGTACAGAGATTCACAGCGGAGAAAAACTGACTATTCTATACACAGGAGTATCGATTAATAAAAATTATTTTGCCGGGGTGGTATTCGGTAACGATTATACTGAAGAATATCTTGGAAAAAACCGTATTCGCATGCTTTCAGAGTGCTTTAATGAAAATAGGGAAAAATTCTCTATTATTGTTACCGAGGGGCTGAAGATATTTGGTAAACGTTTATTAAATAAAGGGTATTTTTATATTCCCGGATGGGTTCAAGGCAATATTGACCTTCCAGATGATTATTGCGATATCTTCAAGAACAAGCGTATCAAAAGAGACTTAAATCGCATTAAACGCAGTAGTTACAGTTACGAGATAACAGGGGATATTTCAGACTTTAACAGGTTTTACTTCGATATGTATGTACCCCTCATGCAATCGCAACATGGGGAAGCCGCCATTATCCGTACTTATGACGATATGCGCAGAAAGTTTAAAAAATGCTCTATGGTAATTATCAAAAAGAATGACCTGGCTGTTGCGGGGGCTATGGTTTCATGGGATGGTATTTACGGGAAATGGTGGTACGTGGGAGTAGTTGGAGGAAACAGAGAATATATTCATGAAGGCGTTATGCAGGCATTATACTATTACCCACTGGAATTTCTGCATAAACAGGGCTGCCGTCGGATAGACATGGGAATAGTACGCTCTTTTCTGAATGACGGGGTAATGTGCTATAAGAAAAAATGGGGTTATAAAATTATGAATGGAACTCCGGCCGGTTATTTTATAAAAATAATCAAAAATTCTCCCGGAACCAGGAGCTTTTTATACCATAACCCGTATGTTGTTATCGGCAAAGAGGGAAACAGTGCCATGTTTTTTAATGAAACAAAGAATAATGCTGAGGATGTACTGGATAGAATAATGTACAAATTCCTGCCTGAAGGATTGGATTGGATAATCATTCAAACATTTAATGATGATACCAGTATTAAACAAATACTAAAAATACCTTTATGCAATATTACTTAATAAGACTAGTCTTGATGGGGAGTATATATTATGATTGCTTTGGTTAAATCCGATACTTCCACTCCTGTGTATGGAATTAAGGATAGATTGGCATCCATCCGACAATATATCCGCTGGTATAAGATGGAACGCTGGTTACTTTGTGGTATAGAGATTCACAGCGGTGAAAAACTGACTATTCTATACACAGGAGTATTAGTCAATAAAAATTACTTCGCCGACCTGGTTTTTGGAAGTAATTATACGGAAGAATATTTGGGACTCGGCCATATCCTCAATCTTTTTGGGCGAACCGATAATAAAAAAAACGGTTGTTCCATGGTTGTTACCGAGGGGCTGAAACTATTTGGTAAAACTCTTTTAAAAAAGGGGTATTTCTTTATTACGGGATGGGTTAACGGTGAAATCCATCTGCCCGATTCTTTTTCCGATATTTTTAAAAACCGTGGTATTAAATCTGACCTCAATCGTATAAAGCGAAGTCAACTGGTTTGCGAAATAACTCACGATTTATTAGCTTTTAATCAATTCTATTACAAGATGTATGTGCCTCTAATGCAGATACGTCATGGAAATGCTGTCATTACAAATACCTATGGTCAATTACACAATAAATTCAAGGAGAGCGACTTGTTTCTGATAAAAAAAGATGGCATGGTTATTGCGGGAGCCTTAGTTTCCCACAATGAAAAATTTGGAAGATTATTAGCTTTTGGCGTATTGGGCGGGAAAGATGAATATATCCGTGAAGGGGTCATGACTGCATTGTACTATTTTCCGATCAAGTTCCTGCATGAACGGGGTTGCCGCAGGATATGTTTGGGACGGACACGGGCTTTTATCAACGACGGGGTAATGTTCTATAAGAAAAAATGGGGCTATAAAATTAATGAAGAAGCATCTACGGGGTTTTTTATTAAAGTAATAAGGCTTGATCCCAGCGTCATCGGGTTTTTAAGGGAAAATCCTTATATTACTGTGGAAAAAGGGGAGAGCAGTGTGGTGTTTTACAGGGAATCAAAAGAAGCAGCACCGGAAGTATTGAACAGCCTGCAAAAAAATTACCTGACAAACGGTTTTGATAATATTATTATCTCTTCTTATTCGGCCGACACCGGCATCGGGCAAACATTAAAAATGCCGATAGATGCCGTTTAATAATTCCTATTAAATACTATTCTCATGATTAACAAGCGATATCACGGTGTGGAATTTATGTCGTGAACCTGCAGCTACCGGAATATCGTCGACAATGTTTATTTCTACATATATATTATCACCCAGTATATTTTTCATAAATGACAGAATATGCTGTTTTACTTCGGTATTTTGTTGCAGGTTATCGTTCCCGGTTTGCCCGTCAATATTAACCAGCAAGACCCTGACAAAGTCTGTTTTTTCCTGTATTATTTGATAACGCCAGAGACCGGGTATTCCTTCCATAGGTACTGCCAGGCTTGACGGGTGAATAATACGACCATCCGGCATTATAAACGAATCTACTATACGTCCGTCTATCATTTTAAGCATCGGGGCATGTCTGCGACAGGAACATAGTAAAGGAGACATAGTGGCCGTATCCTCCATCCCTGTATAACGTATGATAGGGGTTGCTTTCTCAACAAAATTGGTTACGACAAGCTGGCCTGGTACTCCAGCGGCGGCATCATGCCTATCATTCAGTATTTCGACGTAATTTACTCGCCATGATATGTGCAGACCATTTTCACAAGGGCATTCCGTAGCTATAGTACCTGCTTCTTCCGAACCGTAATGTTCAAAAATAGTAGCATCGAAGGCATTTTGCAGTAATTTACGTGAACTTTCATCGATCAGTTCGCTGCCGACATAAAGTAATTTAACTTTTGGAATGTCTAATCCATTCCGGTGAGCATAAGCAATCAGGTTTTTAAAAACACTGAGATTGGATGAAATGATATCCGGTTTATGACGTACAAGTTCCCTGTACTGTTTACTGACTTCAGCTTCCGCATTTATAAACTGAAGGTTACTGTGAGTAAATCGCGGATATTTCAGTATGTTTTTGACTATCCTGTATAGATCATAACTATCATCCATAATCATTATTGCGCTGTAGCGATTTCCTGTTTTTATTCCTGTTATCGCCTTCATCAGCCAGGGTAGTAATGGCATACCTAGAATGCAGATAAAGGGGAGATAATAGAGTTCAGCTTTGCTGCGATATAGTTTAACTGGCGAGCCGCTATGACCTGATGTTGACACCACATAGCAATGATTTGGGTTGACTTTATTCGAGAGAATATCGTCAGGGAACCCCGTTTGCAATTCCCGCTTAGTCAATAGGGGGACGGATTTGAAATCTGATAGTGATCGGATATCTTCCGGTTTTATTCCGGCGGCATCGTATTTAGCACGATAAAGAGGTACATTTTCATATGCATAGCGTAGCATCTTTTGAATATGCTTCAATTGATAATTCCGGATCTTTTGAACCCTCAAGGAGTCTTTTATATGCCCGTCATTCACTTGATTTATATTATCCATGTTTAAACTCCACCGGTATAAAAAAGTAAAAAGTTTTCATGGTTAAATTGTAAAAGCAGTTTATACTTATAACAACTTTATTCTCGGGTGGGTACGACCGCAATCGCAAATCCCGTTTCCCGCAATCTCAATTTGGTATCCGCTTCTATACCTGATAAGTGGTAATGCCCCGCTGAAATTGGTAATAGTAAGTTCCCCCTTCGCCCCGGTCTCCGCCTCCCATATCCACTGGCATCCAGTAGAATCGAAATTCGAGTCTTTGTTATATGTTTCAGTAATTATTTCATATATACCGTTATCCAGCCACATATGGATACCCTGGTGCGCCGGGCATTCCATAGCATCGAGTCTCAAATCCAATAATCCTATGGATATGCGTACATCACATTCGTATACTGATTCTACCTGTGTTTTATGCGCGTTGCAATCACTGCCATACAGCAATATTGTCTTCAAGTAAGGCATCAATCTATTTTTATCCTGTTTAAAATCTCCCGGCGATGTTTTACGATTATTATTTCTCTCTTCAAGAATTTTTGACAACTTTACAGCATCGTTTCCCTGAGCTATCATCACTGTCGGACGGTTCTGGTATACGAAATCTATCCATTTACTGATTTGTTCTATTAAACCGATATCTATCGTGATAACCTGACATGTGATGCCTGCTGACTTGAGCGCTTTAGCCATTACATAAGGGAACATATTGGCGGAACCGATGGATGGCTGGTTCAGAATTAGTAAGCAGTCATTTTCGGCAAGTCCCAGTACATTCATTATCCGCCCTGCATGTTGCGTATAGTACGTTATATCATCTATCCCGCGCGGCAGCCATAAAATCGGGTCGATTCCGTCAGCGTTATTCCATAGCTGCACATGCGGCAACCCGCTTGTTTTAAAAGATAAATTAAAGTTATCTCCTGTTAAATCTTTTAAGGTTATAAATGGAAGCTGTCTGAAACGGTCAAAATTAAAGTTGCCGAATTGCCGAAAACCGCTTTTTAACCATTTTTCTCTATAAAAGGGTAAAGAGGAGCATTTTTTTACAGTATCCGACATTTTATTCTCCGATAAAGTCAGAAGCCGGTCTAACGGTAAATATTCTGATTCGGATATATCATATGAAATTTTATTACCAGTTTGAATCATATACTATCCTTTTTATCTTACCTGTCGCTGTCGTAATTATATTTACGCTTGTTTCCAGGTGTATCTCTGGCATACAAATCAGTTTACCTTCAGCGCCGGCTTTTAGTATCTTGATATCGAACAGGTGCTCCTTAATATCATCGATAAATGCCTGTGAATCGCTGATATCAATGCCTGTGACAATCAACTTCATCAGCGGCTTGTAATCCTGTCTCGTTAAATTAATCTGCCATTGATTGATACTTCCGTACCTGTTTACTTGCGACAAAGCGGTTTCTATATCCGTTAAAGGGAATCGTATCAGGCCCATATTGATCACATCGTCCAACCTGCGTATGATTTTAATGCGAGGATGAGTACGACCGCATTTGCAGGGGGCAGTACTTACTACGCGTATATAATCCGATGTGCGGTATCTTATCAGCGGCAATGCACGATTGAAAGTGGTGACCACATATTCTCCCATGGTACCCTCAGGAGCTTCGTCGAGAAAAATAGCTTGCGGTTTGTAGCCGGGTATATTATCCTCTTTTTCCAGTTCCCGTTCCGGGATTATTTCGGGGATACAACAATCGCTCCAGATATGAATCCCGTCATGATATTCACAATCCATATTCAGGCTTGGAAACTCGGTGAAAGCATAAGTTTCAAATGACTCTAGCCCGAATTGCTTTTTTAGTACAGAGCGATAGGGGTCTACAGCCTCGCCGCTGAAAAGCCCGTAGCGCAGTTTAAAAACACTGCGTACAGATGGTTTTTTAATAGCGAGAATAAAACGAAGCAATACAGTCTTAAAGGTCTTTTGGCCATGTAGAACTGATTCCAATTGCTCTTTTACTTTACCTGTTATACTTTCGGCTACTTTTACAGCTACACTGGGGAAGGATATAAGAGATTCTACATTACGACTACGTGCAAGTTTGATAATATCCGGTGATACGCTTAAACCTATAGGAATTATCTCCTGTTGACGTCCATATTTAGCCTGCGCCATAACTCCCAGGTTTGTAATCATATCGGCTACGAAAGGAGCCGGAGATGTAAAGGCAAGAACACGATGGGTTTTACCCAGGTTTCCGCGCAGGTAAAAATTACGCATGAGTATGTTTTCGAATAATTCAATATCATCATCCGAGTAGGGTATCCATTTCCCGGCACCTGTTGTTCCTGATGTGCATGACCAGAGACGTGCGTATTCCAAATTAACCACTTCGGAAATTTCATGTTGCGTGTAGGCCTGTTTTATATCGGCACTATTTATATAAGGAAAATTCATAATTTGATTACGGTAATCAATAGTGAATGGCGTAAAACCGATTTTCTGCCAGATGTCTAAATAGAGGGCGGAAGTCTTCGCATATTTAATTAATTCTGAGGTACGTAGATTGGTTTCCTGCAATAGCACAAGGTTTTTAAGTGATATGCATTCTATTTCTTCATTAAAAAATATCTTTGACATAAAAAATTTAATTAAAAAGTTGTTGGGCTATTTTTGAAACCACTACCCGGTGACTTTGTCCGTTCGACAGGTGAGGTATATCGTCTACAAAACTGGTACTGATATTGGCTCTATCGCAGATAACAGTCTGAAGGCTGTCTTTTACAGCATCTGCCAACTGTGAATTGCCTTTATTTTCAGCTACGATAAGGACATTAATACTGTTTAACGTTTCCTGTATAATCTGAAAGCTTATAATTCCTTGAATATGTTCCAGAGCCAGTGTAAGACTAAACGGATGAAGTTTGTCTCCATCATTTAATACTACCGAATCCGTAATGCGCCCTTCGAGAACTTCTAAAAGAGGAGTCTTTTGTTTGCATTTGCATGGCACCGGGCTTATTCGCCCGACATCTTTTAGACCGGCATAGCGAATTATTGGAGTAGCCTTATTCCACAGATTTGTAATTACGACTTCGCCGACTTCACCCGGAGCTACAGGTTTGCCGTCCTTTAAAAGTTCCAAAATCGCAGTGTTATCTTTAATATGCATTCCAGTATGACATTTGCATTCTGAAGCGATGGTACTGCATTCTGTAGTAATATACCAGTTCAGTAATTCCCCGTTAAACCCTCTTTTTATTGTTTGCCGGGTATGTTTATCCAGTAATTCTCCGCTAACAATCAGCAGAGCCGGTTGATGCAAGCTCAGGTTGTTTTGTTCTGCATAGGTAACCATGTTGCGTAATATACTCGGGTATGTAAATAATGTATCCGGTTTGAAGCTGTTTAGTTTATCTATATGGTTCTGTGGGGAATCAAGTGCGTTGGCATCTAAACTGTGTTTAAAACAAAAAGACGGCAATTTCCTTTTTTCAGCAGGTCCTATGCCCTCAAGAGAGTCAGGTGTTTCTACGAAAATGGATAAAAGTGTTTTAGGTTTTATTTTTATGCCGAGGTATATTCCGATCAGTTTATTCATAAAAATAGACATTACCATGGATATAGACAGCAGCCTGCGGTCTTTAAAGATGCGCACAGGAATTCCGGTTGAACCGGATGTGCTTACCATATAATAGTCGCCTGGCTTCAATTTCTTTGACACTATATCTTTGGGATAACCTTCTACGATATCTTTTTTAGTAATAAGCGGTAACTTGGGCAGGTCGTCGATGCTTTTAATATCTTCCGGTTTTATCCCTGCGGCATCATACTTGCGACGGTATAACTCTACATTTTCGTAGGCGTATTTTACCAGATATCGAAGTCTTTTATCAGCAATTCTGCGATGATTGCCATAATTCATTCTAATAAATAATAAAAGGCCATTTAAAACGTGATATAACAGTTTAAAGTAAGATTTGATTTTTTTCATTCTTGTATATAGTCCATAAATAATTTCAAATCATTATACCATTTATCATAACGAACTTAATACCTCGACTGTAAGGTGGAGGCATGTTTATTTACCAATCTTTTACTCTTATTTTTGACTTGCATTCGCCTTCTTTAGCGTCATTCGTTATATTACCGTCACGATTCACACCGGAGCCGACTTTAGTTGTGCAATAAGTGATTCCAGGTTTATCCAGCCTGTTTCCTTTTTTATCCGTATATGTATGATGTAGTGCCCCGTTTTTATCATACCAGCCGTCTCCGATACCGAAGTACCTCATGACGCAATCCGGGTCTCCGCTGAACATACCCCCCTCTTCAACCCATAATAATCCCTTTTTCCGTTCCGCCTTTTCTTCTGCCGTACCTCTATTTTCTCCGTGATGCGGTATGTTTACTGCGTGTCCCATCTCATGGGCGATAAGAGCTAATAGTTTTTCTCTCTGTTCGCCAGTTGCCTGTTCAGCACAACCTTGATTGCATAGCTCTTTTTGAATGCAAACGTGGGTTATCATTTTAGGAGTCCATGGAAAATCAGCCCATCTTCCTTTTAGCATTCTGTGTTCACAGGCTCTTGCTTCCTGAGGAGCTCCGCTTTCCCGCTTGGGAGTGCGTTTTCTGACTCGAATTACATGCTGGCGACTGTCCTCTGGTTTGCCTGGTATCCCGCAGGCATAACCGTTGTTGTAGTTAATCTCAGGGCTTACATCCTCTTTTAACGGAGAAATATAATTTTCATTTGTAATAATATGCATATCCAGTCCGGTCTCTTTAAAAGGGCAGGCCTTGACTGCTTCAACAAGATCAGTCGGCTGTACAAATACGAAGATATCTTTTTTCTCCGGATTTGTCCTGATATGTTTTTCGTTATAACCGATAATCTTGCCGTTTTCCAAGTTCGGATCGCCATCATTGACAATAAAACCCCGATACTCTTCATACACAGTCAATCCGTCTCCAGGTGTCCCGTCTCCCTTAGGATCTCGGTCTTCATCTGTACGGGCACCGTTTTCACCACCGGGTTTATCATGCATAACGCAACAGTCGGGGATATTGTTATTATTTGTATCGACGGGTATTTTTACCCAATAATCCCTTAAGACCTTGTTATAGTCTGAATTAAAACGTCTTCCGGAAAATGAAGCCTCAGGCGATGAGTCGGGCGCGCGTGAAGGAAGTTGCTCATGATTTATTGTAGCGTGAGCTTCTATCCAGCCCCAACCTCCGAAATCCTCGCTTCGAACGATGATAGTGGCTTCACTTACCTTTTCCTCTGTAGTTGCCATTTGGAAGTGCCCTTCATGACTAGGATTTATCACCCCTAATATTGTCTCGGGACATCCGCAATCGAAGCCACTTTTATTGTTTTGAAAGAATTTGTAACCATCGTTAATCTCCTTTGGAAACCAGAGGTCGGGAGCTTCGGTTTTTCCGAAATTCATACAAATGCCCTTTTCGTGGGAAACGTTATGCAATTGAAAAGTAATATTTTCCGGTGGCCCCGGAAAAACCCATTGGTTATTTTCAAACTGGTAAATTCGAGCGGTAAACTGGACAGAATTGTTCCCTTCCGGCACGAAATCAGATGGGCATGTTGTAATATCAATCCCTAATCTGGAGGGTTTCTCCTCACGCTTCTTTTTCTCGTGAACATCAGGTACTGCAATAGGAATCTCAGCCTTTTGTTCGGGATTATCTATATCTATACTATAGTCTTCAAATGTTATTGGTTCTTCGATTACTTGCTTTGTTTGAGGGAGTAGTCTCTTTCGTTGCCACATCAGTAAAAATAAAATCGAGGCTACTGAAAGAGGTATCGCCATATTATTTAGTATTTTCAAAATTAAGTAAAGGTATGTAATAGCGCTTATATACATAGTGCCCGACGTCGAGAAAGTATGACCGCCTGAAGTAGTAAAGAAGCCTGGGAATTGTGTAGTACCCGGTTCGATATACTTTAAAATATTAAATTCAATCTCAAGTGTTTGTCCAGGTTGAAGAGAACCGCCGCTTATTGTAAGGATTCTTTCGACAAGGCTCACATCCCATTCATTTTTGCTAATTGGGGATATTGATGAGGCTATCTGCTCAGGAAGTTCGAATGAAGCCGATAT
>CAZGVH010000004.1:0-20032 GCA_964528955.1 uncultured Dehalococcoidales bacterium
CCGACTCTGGCGCTGGTATTTAAAACAGCAGTTTTTTCGTTTTCGGTCAGGTTGTAGCGGTTCATTACGCTATCGGGATTCGCCAGAAATTCGGCTTTGGTAGTCTCATCGCAAAAGATACTTTTTACCATTTCCTGTAATGACTTTGATTTCACGGACAACCTCCTCAAAAATTTTACGAGCTTATACTCTGACTTTATTAATAGAGTATAGTATTAAATCGGTACAAGGTCAATAAAAAAAGGTGGTTATTTAACAAAAGAGTATAGTAAAAAAGTACTATATTACATTAAATTAGTTATAAGTTCATAACAAGAAGTTTTCGTTTTTTATTTAACATTTCTAATTACCGGCAAGCAACTTATCAATTGTTTCCATAAGTTTTTGCGTTTCAAAAGGTTTGGTTATATATTCATTTGCCCCCATGATATCCAGACTTAACTTTCTGTTTAAGTCATGATCCAGCGCGGTAACCATGATTACCGGAATATTGGCGGTAAGCGGATTGCTTTTTATGATATGGCAGGCTACATCGCCGTTCATTTTCGGCATCATTATGTCCATTAAAATGATATCGGGATGTTGGCTGTGAGTTATATCCACTGCAAGTTTACCATCACTGGCTTCAATAACATTATAGCTCCTCGAGAGGATCCTGTTTAACAAGGACCTTACGTGCTCTTCATCATCTACTACCAGTACCGTTTTTTTTACTGTTCTACTTGCCATCATTATCACCGAACCTATTACTATATTATATATTTATTTTGTAAGAAAATACTACAATTAATGATTATTTTATCGTTATTTTGCTAATTTAATACATCGCTAGCGATTGTTTCATTCAGAACATCTGTTGCAACATGAATATAATTCATGATTTTAATGCTTATATTTGTCTGTTTTATATTACGTTTTACCACCTTTTCCCTGATTTTATAAAAAAGGTCACTTTTGTGCTAATGGCAGTTCGATTATAAACGTTGTGCCTTTACCGTATTCACTTTCAGCATATATTTTCCCGTTATGCTCCTTTACTATTCCATGGCATATACTTAAACCGAGACCGGTTCCTTTCCCGGCTTCTTTAGTTGTAAAAAAGGGAGTGAATATATTGGGTAAATCCTTTTTTGTAATGCCTGTTCCGTCGTCAGTAAATTTTACTAATATTTTGTTACCCTTTTTTTCGGTAGATATAGTTAGAATGCCTTTGTTATGTGCGGTTAACATTGCGTGTTCTGCATTAACTATTATATTTAGAAATACCTGTTGCATCTGAAAATGATCAATCAATATCTCCGGCAAATTCTCGTCGTAGTTTGTTTTTACTTTGATATTGTTTACCTGGTGTTCATATGCCCGTAATTTAAGCACTTCAGTTATTGCATTATTAATTTGTTCCAGGTTTTTGACAGGGGAGTGCTTTCTTGCAAAGGTTAAAAGGTTTTTAACAATTTCTACTGCTCGCTGTGATTCCGCATAAATAATATCGAGTTGCTCTTTAATATCAGCTGAAACAGGGTTGGTTAAAATCAGTTGTGAAAATCCTAATATACTGGTAAGGGGATTATTCAGTTCATGAGCGACACCGGACACCAGTTCTCCGATTGAAGCCAGACGGTCCGACATTATAAGCTGCTGTTCAATCTGTTTACGTTCTGTAATATCTGTAGCTATATGTACCGACCCGCTGAGTATTCCGTTTTTATCGAAAACGGGGGATGTGGATATTTGGAAATATTTATCCTCTTCAGCCCTGTACAATTCTATACCGGCGCTCTTTTTTGTTTGAATCGTGATTCTATGCGGACATTGTTGAATCGGTTCGCAAAGATTGTGCATAACTTCATAACAGTATCTACCGATAAAATTTTCCGGTTTTGCTTTAAAATAATCGGCGAAGGGCTTATTTACCCTGGTTATACGGTAATTATTATCGTGAATGGATATCATGCTCGAAATAGAATCGAAGGTTGTTTGCCACTCTTCAGCTATGCGTAGAATTTTTTCTTCTGTTTGTTTTCTTTCACGGATATCACGGGCTATTATCATAATCCCTGCCGGTTTCCCCCGAGGCTGTCTTAACAAATTAAAACTCGCTTCGACCGGTATCAATTGACCTTTTTTGTTTTTTAATTCGAGTTTAACATTGACAGGATTGATAATTTTTAGTTTTGTTGCATTGTTCAAGATATCATCAAGTATGATTTTTGCACTGGTACAGGAATCCGGTGATGTAATATCCTCTATTATTTTTTGCATTGCCTCATCAACACTATATCCCAATAGATTTGTAATAGATGGGCTGATGTAAATTGGAGTCTCCGGTGAATCCAGATTAACCACCCAGATAACATCCGATATGTTTTCTGCTAACAGGCGGTATTTTATTTCGCTGGTTCTAACCTCATTTTCCGCTTTTTTACGTTCAGCTATTTCTTCTTTTAAAACAAGAGCCTGCATTCTTAATTTTTCCGAATTTTCACGCAGCAATTTCTGGTAGTTAATGATTTTACCTATTAATATGCAAAAAATTATGCTTAACGCCAGCAATCCGATATCGAGAAATATTGAAGTTTCTTTCTGAAAATGAAAAACGTATGAAACAAATATTGCGGCTGCTAAAAATAAACAGGTTATAATTCCGGCTTTCGTATCGTATCTCCAGGTAGACAATGCTGCGATTATTATAAATATAGTGCGGTAAAAGGCAACGTGATACACAGTACTGTTATGTAAGTCTAAATTTAATCCTGTCAGTATATTAATAAGCGGAGCGAATACTAGTAAACAAAAGATAACTATAAGAATAAACCAGTGCCAGAAGTATTTGTCTCTATAAATATTTAATATATTTTTGAATTTATCATCATGCATTTGTGGATTTTTATTATTGTTTACATTTAGCTTCATATCATTAACCTTAAACAACCCCTTTTATCTACAAAGAAAATTCTTAACTAAAGATATCTGTGGAGCATTTGTTTACATTTATGCCTCCCGAGACAAATGCAATTTGATAATCCATGGATTTAGTTGGAAGATTACTATAGTAACTACAGGTTTAATATTCGATTGTAACACCCTGTAAGCTTGATATAGTTCTTTCGTATTAAATTTATGATTCAACTAATATATTATAGATTAAATATATCGTAACTGAACTATAATGCGATAGTACCATAGTAATAGTAAAATAGTACATAATAGTCTATTAATGTCCATATAATAAGGAATCGATTGGGGATTATGCGATTTATAATTATAAAAGGACGGTTCTGATAATTATCAAATCCGGAAAATATGTCTGGTGTTTTTGGAGGTGATTTCTGCGATGGTATCTTTGTCTGTATTTTTAATTTTTGCCACTGCTTCGAGCGTTCTTAATACGTCTGAAGGTTGTGATTGATATTCGAATTCGGTTCCGCGCTGATATGTCACCGGTGAGTCCGTTTCCAGCAGCAGTCTTTCGGTCGGAGTTGCCATAATGGCCTTTCTATGTTCTGCGTGGTATTCGGCTGCCGGGCTGGCGGATATATAGTAACCGCTATCGATTATCTTTTCCAATATATCTAGGGGGCCGGTATACCAGTGGAATATCGCTTTTTCAATATGCGCCTCCTGCGTGATATTCAGGCAATCCTGCCACGAATACCTGGAATGGATCGAGGCAGGTTTATTATTTATTGAGGCGATTTCTAAAAGTTCCCTGAAGACATCTTTCTGGATTTCTTTCGAGGCTCTTTCCTTAATGCCTTTACTATAATCCAGTCCGATTTCTCCCATACCAACTGCGTTTTTTATATTATCCCTGATATATGCCATATTCATCTGGAAATCGTCATCGGCTATATTCCAGGGGAATAAACCCAGCGCCGGATATATATAATTAGGGAATGCTTTTGCCAGTTTAATTATTTTTTGATTAGACAGAAAAGATGTTCCCATAGCGATGATACCGGCAATATTGTGTTGTCTGGCGCTGGCGACGACGGCATCGATGTTTTCCATCTCATCGATATGGGCATGACTGTCTATAACGTTATACATGTCTATTCCTCGATTTTCCAGGATATCAATACCCATTTTATAGAATAATCCCTGTAGAATCCGTCATCTTTTTTTGAAAGCAATGATTCAATGAACTTTTTATAATTATCCATATCAATATTATCGCTAGTGGAATTTTTAGCGTAAAATCCGGCAGCTTCATCCAAATCCCTGAAATACATATTAGATCGGGATTCGAAGATTTCTACCTTAGCCTTAATACCGATTTGATAAAGGCAGTTGTAAATAACCGGATATTCGGGGTAGGGGGTATATTCCTTACCGAGCAGACGGCAGGATTCGGCTTCGATACTGTCGAAACTCTGTGCCCTCCATGTTACATAACAATATTTTTTAGCTACGGAATTCAGGTTTTCAAGCGAAACCCGCAATTTGCTGCCCATAGGTAAAAAGCGCGAAGCCAGGACAACGTCGTGCGGTTTTATTTCCGATTGCACATCGATCTCATACCAGTTTTTATTAATCAGGCTGATATTGGATATTCCCTGTGATTGTGTTTTACTTTTCAAAAGGTTAAGCATACCGTTAGAGATATCCAGTACCGTAACATGGCGCACTTTCTGCGCAATAGGCACAGACATAAGTCCGCTTCCTCCGCCGACGTCCAGGACAGAGTAATCGGGGGAAAGATCCATTCGCTTAATAAGTTCGTCTGTATAAGTGCTTTGACTGACATTTTTTTCATAGGTTTCAGATCTTTTGTCCCAGAATGCGGCAGCTTCTTTTCCGGTATGCAGTATATGTCCTGCCTGTATTTCCCACATATTTTCCCAGTCAATATCTTTAATAAATTTATAATTCATTTAATAAAGTATCCCCTTGTTATTTAGACATTTCGATCCATATACCTTCGCAATCGAATACAACGCTTCCTTTCAATCCTGTTGCTGCGATTGCGTTGATAAAATAGGCTGTATTTTGTCCCTTGTCCCTGACATTGGATGTCTCGCGCCAATTGTTACGCGATTTTTGGAAACGTATATCAGAGTCTATCCTTTGTTGGATTCTGCGGCTGATTTCGGCGCTGCCCAACCCGCCGCCGCAAAATATTACTCCGCCGGGTTTTAAAATGCGAGAGATCTCTTTTATTGCACCCGGCAGGTCTTCCCAGAAAAATACAGAGCCCCGGCTTACTATCAAGTCAAAACTGTTATCGGGAAAAGGAGTATCATGAACATCGCTTTTTACAACCATCATCCGGTGAGCCAGTCCCTGGAATAGAATATTTTTGACGGTAACATCGATTGCAGCGGAATCGCTGTCGAGCGATACGATATAAAGATTGGTTATTTTAGCCAGGGCAATACCGAGGGAACCGGCGCCTGAACCGATATCGAGACAATTGCCTTTAACAATTCCAAACTTTTCAGTTATATGATGAGCTATATACGGATAGACCTCTGAATAGAGGAGACTCATTCTCTCGATATCGGCATGAGTGTTCATTTTTGCAAAACTTTATAAACGATCTCTCCGGCACATACCTTGCTGTTTATCATACCACCGCTTTGGCTTATTTTTCTAATAATAGCTTCAGGAACTACAACCTCAGCGCCGGCAACCATATCTGCCCCGTAATCAAAGAATATTTCCGACATAACGGTGCTGGGCCCGAGAATTACAGTATATGCCTTGCTGTTTTTAGCTAAAGCAAGCAGTCTTTCCATAGATTTATTTACCAGTGTGGAACCGGTAATAATAAGCAAATCACAGTCGGGAATGACATATTCGGCTGCCGAATCCGGTAATATCATTTCTTTAGCATTGAGTTGATAGGGGTCGAGTTCCAGAACTATCATCTGCTTTGCCACTGCTTTTAAGGCATCCATAAAGGGAAAGGCTCCCACCATTACTACATTTTTATCTGTGCCTTTTTCCAAGACAAATTTGTCGGCATTTATATCGAGAATTTTTTTGGGCGGGGAAACCATCGAATTTATGGCGGCAACCCCGATGCATGCCTCTGTAAGATTCCATGATTTTGTATATTCGGCCAGTTCAAGAGAGCTTTTCTTAGTCAGGTTCCCCATATCGGTTACATAGTTACCGTGTTTTACCGGGATGCCGTACGTTTTCGAAAGGCCGCAATATTTTGCGTTAACCGCTGTCCAGGACACTCCCAATGTAACATTTGTTACCGGGGCGCTATTCTCTTTTAGGGATGAAATCAGGTCGTCTATCAGTTTCATAAGATGTTTTCCCTTTGTCGTTATTCCTTGACCTTGTAGTATGCCCCGTAAAGGCAGGCTTTGCAGTAGGGTTTACCATCCTTGAATACGGCTCTGCCGTCCATGATGCGTTCACTGCATACTGAGCACTCCGCTTTTTCGTTAGGTGGACCGGGCAGGTCGTTTTCAGGTATTTCCACTTCTACTTTTTGTATTTTTAACATTTCCTCGTCCGGTGTTTCCGAAACCAGCTTTAAAACCTCATCTACGGTCAAGTTCTTATCAAAATCTTTCGTAGTAGTAACCCGGTAAGCTTCTCCCGTTGACAATTTGATAAAAGTAGCGGCAAATCTTCCATAGTCTATATACTTGAGTGAACGTTTTCCAAGAGTACATCCGGTTACTCCCTGTACGGCATCGGTCATGCAGCGGGCGGTTTCAACATATACAATCAAATCCTTATTTTTTTTCTCATAAGGATTAAATCCGAGTTTGCGCATTGCTGCCAGGGCTGATTTTGTGCCCATAGCGATTCCAACGCAGATATGCCCGTGAAATTCTTCAGTTTTCCTTGCGAAATAATAAAAATCCTCAATTTCTTTAGCGTTTACTGCCATTAGTAACGAACCCCTTTCTAAATAAAAATTTTAGCATTAATTTATAGGTACGCATATTTTCCTGTTGATATCCGAATCCAATTGTAATACTTTTACTTTAATTCCGTAAATATTATACAGGTTTTCTTCCGTTACAACTTCATCCGGCGTACCGAAAGCCAATATCCGACCATTATTCATAATAGCAACTTTATTTGCGACCAGAAAAACATGGTCGGGGAAATGGGAAGTCATAATCGACGGCAACCCGTTTTTGGTAATTTCTTTTAATATATTAAGGAAACGATTCTGGTTTCCGAAGTCCAGGTGTGAAGTCGGTTCATCCAGAAGCAGTATCGATGTTTTTTGCGCCAGTACGCGTGCAAACATCACCATCTGTCTCTCCCCGCCGCTGATATTGGTATAAGGTCGATCATGAAGATGGTAAATATTCAGTTGTCTTAATGCTTCACGGGATATTTCGATATCTTCCTCGGATGGTGTGGACATCAATCCGACATAAGCGGTTCTTCCCATGAGAACGGCATCCAGAACAGTATAGGGGAAGGTCGGGGCATGCAGTTGCGGAATGTAGCCGATGTTTTTGGCAATTTCGTGGCGTTTCATTTGTGAGATATTTTGGTTATCAACTATGATTTCGCCCTTGCTGACGGTAAGCAAATTGGCTATACACTTCAACAAAGTCGTTTTTCCGCAGCCGTTAGGGCCTAATATGCATAGATTATCGCCGTCCGACAGGCTGAAACTGATTTCATCGAATACATCGTCCTTACTACCGAAATATCTGAAGGCTGCATTGCTAACCTCTAATTTTATACCCATCCTTGTTTCCCCTTTCTTATCAAATAGAGGAAGAACGGTACACCGACGATTGCGGTCAGTATTCCGATCGGAATTTCCACTGCCAGTACAGTACGGCATATATTATCTATCAGTAACATATATATACCGCCCAGCAGGGCAGTGACCGGCAGCAGTTTTTTATTACACGGGCCCACCAGCATTCTCCCGATATGGGGCATGACAAGCCCCACCCAGCCTATCATTCCGCTGATTGAAACGGCAGCGGCCGTAATCAGGCTGGCGCACACAATTATTATAGCTCTCAGTTGAGTAGTGTTTACTCCCAGGGCTTTTGCTTCTTCTTCTCCCATAGATAAAACATTTATCCGCCAGCGGATGAGCATTAGAATCGTAATTCCGGCCAGGATAATAACAGCTACGGGGAAGAGGTCTCTCATATCTATTGCATTGAGGCTTCCCATAAGCCAGAACACGATTTCCGGTAGTTCATCTTCCGGGTCGGCCATATACTGCATTAACGACGTCAAAGCTGCAAATAATGACCCGATTGCCATACCTGCCAGTACCAGTGTAAGTGTCGGATTTCCGCGGACACGGCTGCTTATCAACCATGAGGTGGCAACAGCTCCGATTGCCAATCCGAAAGCGCTGATTTGGATAACTACAGGATTCCCCGATATGACAATTGCCAGCGCTGCACCGAATCCTGCTCCGGAGGTAACGCCGAGGATCTGTGGGGAAACCAGCGGATTACGGAAGAGCCCCTGAAAGGAAGCTCCGGCGGTTGAGAGGGCTGCCCCGATTAGTATCGCAGCCAGGATACGCGGCAGCCTGATATCGAAGATTACCGTTTCCATTATATCCGGCCACGTTGGGGTTATGGGGAATATTTTTGAGAGAAAAATCTGTATTACCTGAGCTGGGGAGATACCGTATCTCCCCAGCCAGAATGATATGATAAATAGTAATATCAGCGATATTAACAGGATTAGTGTTACAGTCGGTGTCTTCTTCCAGAAAGATACCGGTTGTTTTATATTATCTGTACATTTCGTATCTATTTGGGTGGTCATTTGTCTATCTTTATTAATATTTCACTGTGTTGAACTTAAGCAGTATTAATCGTATTTGCCATCAAAGCATTGTAATCTTCATCGGTCAGGGTATAATGATAGAAATCAGAGTAAAATTCCTGTACCTTGGCTTTGAGGTCTAATCCGGCAGTCTGCTCCGGGTAAAGGGTTTGAACCATCCAGTAGATACCGACAATTTCATTCATTCCCGGAGGGCCGTCGAACCAGGAGAAAGGATTATTCGGCCTCAGATAGACGCGCCCGTCTTTTACTGCTTGTAAATTTGCCCATACCGGGTCGGATAGTATCTGGTCATAGAGAGTGGCATCTGCCGCTCTACCTATTATAATAATATCGGGATTCCATATAAGTATTTGCTCCATTGAAACAGAGGTCATACCGTATCCGGTCTGATCTTCTACTACGGCAACATTCAATCCGCCGCAGAAATCGATCAGTTCGGTATGCTGCGAACCGGACGGGTCGGTGCTCAATCCGCCGTCTCCCTCGGCATAATAAACAGTGACTTTATCATCCTCGGAAACATTGGTTAATACCGATGCAACGTAAGCTACGGCTTCATCATAATAATCTACCAGCTTCTGCGCTTGCTCTTCGACACCCAGAATACTCCCCATCTTGATGATTGATTCCGGCATTTTATCGTAAGTATCGAATACATTGATGCTGACGACCGGGATGCTGCCGAAATGCTGCTGTCTTTCCTCGACGGTAGCTGCGTCACTGGCTAAAATAATATCCGGTTCAAGTGCAATAAATGTTTCATAATTACCGGTTGATTTGCCATACCATCCGCCGACGACCGGCAGATCGGCATATTGCGTGTCAAAATACTCGGCGCCTTCGGTGCTGTTCGGCAGGAAGGTCCATCCGCCCAGTTTTTCGGGTGCCAACATATATAAGAGAATGCATTCGACCGGGCCGCAGCAGAGTACTTTATTAATCGTCGTCGGGATTTCGACGGTTCTTCCGGCGTCGTCGACTATCGTTCTGGTGGTTGCTTCTGCGGTAACGGTCTCTGTAGCGGTTAATATTTCGGTGAAAGTGCTGGTAACCGTATTGGTTTCTGTTACCGTTTCGGTTACGGTGGAATTATTATTGATAGTGCTTACCTGGGTGGTTGTTTTTGTAGCGGTATTCGTTACCGTAGTTGTCTGTGCTTCCTTACATCCGGCAAGCGAAAAGAGCAATGAAGCAGAGATAACCAGGGTAAACAATATAGCAGTTATTTTGCCTGGCTTCATAATTTTTTGATCTCCTTATAGTAAACTTTCTTGCTGTGCGTAATATTAAATGTGATATAACAAAATGTATTAAATAAGGCAATGTCGTAATATTGCCTGTGATATAGGCTATATAATAAATTGCATAATTAAGACATAAAAAACCTCCTTGAAGAATATGATAGAAATAAAACCAAATTAATATAACGCCTGTTATAATAAGCCTTAAATTATCCCCAAAACGATATATTAACAGCAATATATAGATATGTCAAGGTATAAAATAATTTATTGATAAATACAGATGAAAAAAATATCGGCACCGATCATCGATGTACATATTTGTCCTACAAGGAATGTATCAAAAGACTTGACGTGGTTGGCATATTATTGTAATATTCATTGATATCTGTACTCAATCATCATACCGTTAGTATATGCATTATTTTGAATTATAGGTATCGATTTGCAGACCTGCGAATTTGTTAAATCGTAATTAAGTCTTCAGATGATTAATAAATTATGAGGGGGAGTTTAATGGGAAAAACTCAGGCTATGAATTTTGTAAAAGAGGTTAGTCAAATCCCCGGTGGTGAAGGAGTAAATCTATGTATTCAGTGCGGCACGTGTACTGCGTCATGCCCAAGCGCCAAAATATGGGAATATACTCCTTCAGAAATTATCGCTATGGTAAGGGCTGACATGCGCGATGAGGTTTTATCAAGTAATTCGATGTGGTGTTGCCTCTCGTGTTACTCGTGTACCGTCCGTTGCCCGAGAGATGTAGAGCCGACAAGCCTGTTCCATGCACTTGAGTCGCTGGCGGTAAAACACGGATATAAGCCTCAGAATACCAACACACCCGTAATGTACAACAACTTTGTAAAATCCATCAAGAAAAACGGCAGGGTCAGTGAATTCAACACAATGATGGGATACTACCTGTCGACCAATCCTTTTGCAGCGTTGGGTATGATTTCGGTAGCATGGAATCTGTTATCGCATGGCCGCATGCCGATTTCGGCAAGGAAAATAAAAGGTAAAAACGACCTTGATAAAATTATTAAAAAACTTAACGACGTCAGAGGTGCCCAATGAAGAGCTATACATATTTTCCGGGCTGTTCATCCGAAGCTACCGCAGTAGGCCTGGACATATCTACCAAAGCTATTGTGGAAGCGTTGGGAATGGAATTAACTGAACTGGAAGACTGGAACTGCTGCGGGTCTACTCCTTACGGTTCGCTGGATGAATTGGAATCTATTGTTGTCGCAGCTAGGAACCTGGCTCTTGCTGAAAAGCTGGGGAAAGATATGGTCACCCCGTGCAGTTCGTGTTTTGTAACCCTGAACAAAGCCAGGGTACACCTTATGGAAAAACCGCAGTTGAAAGCTAAAGTCAATGAAGCATTGGCGGCGGCGAATCTTGAATACAAAGGGACAGTTAAGGTCAGGTTGCTAATAGAAGCTTTACTGTCGGATATATCTATAGAGACAATAGCATCTAAGGTTAAGAATCCTCTAAAAGGTTTGAAAGTCGCTCCTTACTCCGGTTGCCAGGAAGTACGGCCGAGATTCGGTTTCGACAATCCTGAAAATCCGGTGGCACTGGATTCAATAGTTGAAGCGCTGGGCGCCGAGGTCGTGTCTTATCCGTCGAAGTGTAAATGCTGCGGCGGTTCGGCGGTAATAGCGGAAGAAGGGCTTTCCCTCGAACTGATGCACGGATTGCTCGATGACGCTGCTAAAAACGGTGCTCAATGTATTGTCACCCCCTGTCCTCTATGCCAGATGAACCTGGATGCCTATCAGGGGAAAGTTAATGGCAAATACAATACCAAATACGATTTACCCGTGTTATTTGTTACCCAGTTGATCGGTGTTGCCATCGGATTAAAGAAAAACCAGCTGGGCTTAAAGAAAAACATAGTAAACCCGGATAAAGTCCTGGCGAAATATCTGTAAAGGAGAAGCGTAACGATGGAAGAAGTAAGAATCGGTGTTTATATCTGTGATTGCGGCGCCAATATCGCCGGAACCGTCGATACCAAGAAAGTAACCGAATATGCGCAGGGGCTGGATTCGGTGGTCGTAGCGCGTAATTATAAATATATGTGTTCCGACCCGGGACAAAACCTGATAAAAGATGATATAAAAGAGAAGAAACTAAACAGGGTAGTGGTAGCCTCCTGTTCTCCGAGGATGCATGAACCGACTTTTCGTCGGGCTGTTCAGGATGCGGGCATCAATCAATACTATTTCCAGATGGCAAATATCCGTGAGCAATGTTCATGGGTTCACGAAAATAAGGAAATGGCTACCGAAAAAGCAAAAGCCCTGGTGGAAGCGGCGGTACACAGGGTACAATACCATGAACCGTTGCAGACCAAAGAGGTCTCGGTAAACCCCAATGTGATGGTGGTCGGCGGCGGTATTGCCGGTATTCAGGCAGCGCTGGAAATCGCCGACGCTGGGAAGAAAGTATACCTGGTGGAAAAAGAACCCAGTATCGGTGGTCATATGGCAATGTTCGATAAAACATTCCCCACTCTGGATTGTGCCGCCTGTATTTTAACCCCCAAAATGACCACCGTCGGGCAGCACCCGAACATCAATCTTTTAAGTTACAGTGAAGTGCAGGAAGTTTCCGGCTTTGTCGGAAATTTCAAGGCAAAAATAAAGAGAAAAGCGCGCTATGTAGACGAATCGAAGTGTACCGGGTGCGGGGAATGCAGCAAGGTTTGCCCTGTTCAGGTAGATAATGAATTCGATATGGGTTTAAGCCAGCGCAGCGCCGCCTATATTCAATCCCCGTATGCAGTACCTAATAAAGCGGTTATAGATAAAAAAGGCGTTTCCCCGTGTCGTGTTGCCTGCCCTGCAGGGGTAAACGCTCACGGATATATAGCGCTTATATCACAGGGTAAATTCAAGGAAGCCCTGGAAGTTGTACGCAAGTCGATTCCCCTGGCGGGGGTGGTAGGCAGGGTTTGCTATCATCCCTGTGAATCGGAATGCGAAAGAGCCACTGTCGATGAAGGGCTTACGATACGGGACCTGAAGCGTTTTGTTGCCGATTATGAAATGAAAATCGGCAGGGAAAAAGCCAGTCCGGTAGAAATTACAAAGAACGACAGGGTGGCGGTTGTAGGCTCCGGGCCGTCCGGGCTTGCCTGCGCATTCGATTTAGCCAAGAAAGGATATCGTGTAACCGTATTCGAAAAGGCAGAAAAAGCCGGTGGCTTAATGCGATATGGAATACCCGGTTTTAAATTGCCGGAAAGTATTATCGATAATGAAATAGAATATATAAAAGAGCTCGGCGTTGAAATAAAAACCAGCTTTGATATTAAGGATATCAGTAAACTCTTCAACCAGGGATTTAAAGCGGTATTCCTGGGAACCGGTGCGGGTAAGAGCAAGAAACTGGGGATTCCCAGTGAAGATAACAGCGCTGTTTTACCGGCGCTCGAATTCCTGCAGAAAATCAATTCGAATGAAAAGGTTGCCGTCGGGGAAAGGGTTGTCGTTATCGGCGGCGGTAACATAGCAATTGAATCAGCCAGGGTTGCCTGGAGACTCGGAGCCAAAGATATTACCGTTGTTTACAGGAAATCCGAGGCAGAGATTCCGGCAAGCGACAGCGAAGTCGAAGAAGCTAAGAATGAAGGTATAAAATTTAAATACCAGACAACTGTAAATGAAGTTGTCGTCAGGGATGGAAAGTTATCGGGAGTTAAATGTATAACCGAAGATAAAGGACAAAAGTCTGCGGAATTCGTTATGGATGCAGATACGGTAATTAATGCTTCCGGACAGGTAATCGATAAATCCGGACTGCCCGTGGAACTGGCATTTAACGATTCCGGTTACCTTGATGTAGACCGGGTGACACTTGAAACCAATATATCGGGAGTGTTTGCCGGGGGCGAAGCTGTAGCCGGGCAACTGGATGTGATCGCGGCAGTCGCCGCCGGTAAAGCCGGAGCCGAAAGTATCGACAGGTATTTGGAAGGCACCGATATGCGTGAAGGGCGTTCTGAACAGATGCCGAGGGTAAAAAATGTTAACAAGGATAAGGTAAAAATAAAACCCAGGGTCAGCATGGCTAAATTGGAATCGGGAAAGAGACAGGGCAACTTCGATGAAGTGGAACTCGGTTTTGATGAGAGCCGTGCCATAGAAGAAGCCAAGCGCTGCCTGAATTGTGCAGTCTGTTCCGAGTGTATGCTGTGCGTAAAAGCCTGTGAAGCCAATGCCATCAATCATAATATAACGGAACAGGACATCGAGGTTGAAGTCGGTTCGATTATCGTTGCTACCGGTTTTCAGCAATTCGACCCGGAGGT
Organism: uncultured Dehalococcoidales bacterium; assembly: GCA_964528955.1. GTDB lineage: Bacteria > Chloroflexota > Dehalococcoidia > Dehalococcoidales > UBA5627 > UBA5627. Next base: position 14,326 of record CAZGVH010000004.1, read on the forward strand.
CATGTATACCTATGGATATAACAGGTTCGACGATGTAATGACCGGGCTTGAATTCGAGAGGCTTTCGAATGCCTCCGGTCCTACCAACGGAGTTGTCGTCAAGAAAAACGGTGAGAAACCGAAGAGTATAGCAATTCTGCACTGCGTGGGAAGCCGCGATGAAAATTATCACAAGTATTGTTCGCGCGTATGCTGTATGTATTCATTGAAATATGCTCATCTCCTGAGGGAAAAGCTTCCCGATGCGGATATTTACCAGTTGTATATCGATATGCGCTGTCCGGGTTCGGGGTATGAAGAATTCTATCTCAGGCTGCAGGAAGAAGGCGTCAATTTTATCAGGGGACGCGCTGCTGAGATAACAAATAAAGCAGAAATGCCGGAAGAAAAGGATAAACTGGTTGTTTTGTGCGAAGACACCCTGGTACGCCGCAAGAGAAGGCTGCCGGTGGATATGGTCATCATGAGCTGTGCGCTAGAACCGAGCGAAGGTTCGGCACAAATCGGTAAAGTGCTATCGATAAGCAAAAAAGCCGATGGGTTCTTTCTTGAAAAGCATCCGAAACTGGATCCTGTTTCCACCATGACCGACGGCATATTTATTGTAGGTTGCTGCCAGGGGCCCAAGGATATTCCCGATACGGTGGCTCAGGCTTCCGCAGCCGCGGCAAGAGCGCTGGCGATGATAAGCAAGAATAAAGTGGAAATCGAGGCGGCTACATCGGAGATCGTCGAGGAATTATGTTCCGGATGCCGTATTTGTAATGCTTTATGTCCCTATAGTGCCATTACCTTTAACGAGCAAAAAGGAGTATCCGAAATCAACCAGGTTCTTTGCAAGGGATGTGGAGTATGCGTATCCGCCTGTCCCAGCGATGCTATCAAGGGCAATCATTTTACTACCAAACAGCTTTTAGCTGAAATTGAGGGGGTGTTAGCATGAGTTTCGAGCCTAAAATATTAGGTATCCTCTGCAACTGGTGCTCTTATTCGGGCGCAGACCTGGCGGGAACTTCACGTAAGAAGTATCCGGCAAATATCAGAATTATGAGGGTAATGTGCAGCGGAAGGGTAGACCCGGTATTTATTCTGAAAGCTCTGGAGTCGGGTGCCGATGGCGTCCTGATACTGGGATGTCATCCGGGTGATTGCCATTATACGTCAGGTAATTATAAAACCCTGCGGCGTATGGAAATGTTGAAGAAATTAACCGAACAGATGGGAATCGAAGACGACAGGATTCGCCTCGACTGGGTAGCTGCCTCTGAAGGCGATAGATTTGCCGAAATAATCAAGGATATGACAGAAAAAATTAAGAAGTTGGGGCCTTTCCCCAGGAATGGAGGAGATAATGGCTAAACCAAAAGTTGCACTCTATTGGGCTGCCAGTTGTGGCGGTTGCGATATCGGGCTTCTGGAAATCGGTGAAAACCTGTTAAAACTTATCGACGCCGTAGATATCGTATTCTGGCCGGTTGCCATGGATGTTAAGTACAAAGACGTCGAAGCTATGGAAGATCAGAGCATAGATGTCTGTCTTTTTAACGGCGCAATCCGCAGTTCCGAGCAGGAACATATTGCAAAGCTGCTGAGAGCCAAATGTAAGGTTATGATTGCCTACGGTGCCTGCGCCTATCAGGGTGGCATACCTGGGCTGGCTAATATGTATAACCGCGAAATGGTAATGGATAGAGCCTATCTGGAAACACCTTCTACGGAAAATCCGGATAAAGTCATGCCCCAGACAAGCTATCAGGCTCCCGAAGGGGAACTCACATTACCGAAATTGTTCGATACGGTTAAAACACTGGCACAGACCGTGAAAGTCGAATATATAATTCCCGGATGTCCGCCGGAAGCGCAAACGACATGGATGGCGCTGGAAGCGTTGATTAATGGGCAATTGCCTCCGGTCGGAACGGTAATTACGGATAATGCCAAAGCTGTTTGCGATGATTGTCCTCGAAAGCGTGATGTCAAAAAAGTTAAGAAATTTCACAGAACATATGAAATTATTCCTGACCCCGAGATATGTCTTCTTGAACAGGGACTTCCCTGCGCCGGGATTGCAACTAAGGGCGGATGCGGCGCCAGGTGCCCCAAAGCCAATATGCCGTGTACCGGTTGTTACGGCCCGGTTGAAGGTGTAATCGACCAGGGTGCGCATTTCATGAATGCTATCGCTTCCGTAATCGATTCCAATGACCCCGATGAAATAGATAAAATTATCGAAGATATCAGAGACCCGGCAGGCACCTTCTATCGCTACAGTCTACCTGATTCCATATTAAGGAGGGCAAGAGTTTAATGAGAAAGATCAGTATCGACCCGATTACCAGGCTGGAAGGCCACGGAAAAATCGAGATATTCCTTAATGACGAGGGAAGGGTAGAAAACAGCTATTTCCAGGTGCCGGAATTGCGCGGCTTCGAGAAGTTTTCCGAAGGCAGGCTTGCCGAGGATATGCCGCAAATCACACAGAGAATATGCGGCGTCTGTCCCGAGGCTCATCATTTAGCGTCTACAAAAACGCTTGACGCTTTGTTCCATGTAAAGCCGACAAGTACCGCCAGAAAACTGCGCGAACTTTTATACAATGCTTTTTATGTGACCGACCATACCACCCATTTTTATATTCTGGGCGGGCCTGATTTTGTTATGGGCCCGGAGGCGCCGGTAGCGGAACGCAATATCATAGGTGTTATCGGTAAAGTCGGACTTGAACTGGGCGGGGCTGTTATCAACACCCGGAAAAAATGTCACCATATAATAGGCGAACTCGGCGGTAAGGCCGTTCACCCGGTTTTCGGATTGCCCGGCGGCGTCAGCAGGGGAATCAGTGAAGAAGAACGAAGCGAATTCGAACAGATCGCCAGGGATTGCGTCGAATTTGCCAAGCTGTCCCTGAAAGTATTTGCCGATATCGTACTTGCCAATAAGGAATATGTCGATATGATAGTCAGTGATGCCTATACTCACAAGACCTATTCGATGGGGCTCGTCGATGAAAATAACAAGGTTAACTATTACGATGGAATGATCCGGGTCGTAGATCCCGACGGTAACGAATTTGCCAAGTTCGAACCCAAGGATTACCTAGAGCACATCGCCGAACATGTCGAACCGTGGAGTTATATCAAGTTCCCGTATCTTAAGAAAGTCGGCTGGAAGGGTTTTGTAGACGGCAAGGACAGCGGAGTATTCCGTGTCGCTCCGATGGCTCGTCTTAACGCCTCGGATGGTATGGCAACTCCTCTGGCCCAGGAAGAATACGAAAAATTATATTCCACGCTCGGCGGTAAACCGGTACATCACACGCTGGCAATACACTGGGCGAGATTGGTCGAGATGATGCAAGCTGCGGAAACACTGCTAGCATTATGTACCGATCCGGAAATTACCGGTGACGATTTGAGAAATATTCCTACGGCTACCCCGGATGAAGGCGTCGGCATTCTCGAGGCTCCCAGAGGTACATTAATTCATCATTATCAAACCGACGAAAAGGGTATCATCAAGAAAGCCAATTTGATCGTAGCTACAGTGCATAATGGAGCCGCTGTGAATATGTCTATTAATAAGGCTGCAAGGGCTCTGATACAGCCCGATAAGGAAATAACCGAAGGTTTGCTTAACCGCATCGAAATGGCGTGGCGCCCGTACGACTTATGTTTGGCTTGTGCCAGTCATAATTTACCGGGGCATCCGGCAATGCCGATGTATGTTTATGATAAGAATAAACAAATAGTAAAAAGCTGGGAATAGATTACATAAAATTTTGAAGACATTGATTTTAGGATTGGGTAACCCTTATTTGTCAGATGATAGCGCCGGATTGAAGGTAATCAAGCTGCTCGAAGAAAGGTTATCCAATCCTGATATTGCACTATATGAAACCAGTCTGGCAGGTATCAATTTGCTCGATCACCTGGTAGGTTATGATAAAGCTATTATCGTAGATGCCATCAGGACATCGGACGGAAAGCCGGGTAATATATATCGTCTGACTCCGCAGGAATTCGATACCAGTTGCCACACTACTTCGAGTCATGATATCGGGATTATTGCCGCCATCGAATTAGGTAAAAGGCTTGGTTTATCTATGCCACAGGTAATAGAAATTATCGGTATCGAAGCGGAAGATGTTTTTACATTGAGCGAGGAATGTACGGCCGCCATAGAGGTGGCTATACCGGTAGTAGCAGATATGATAGTAAAAGAAGTCGATTCAGTCTAGACTATTATCATAACTATTTAATGTTTAAAAAATAGACACTATAATATACAGATAGTATAATAATTATACAATGTCTGCTTTAACACAAATCAACTCTCTTCAGATTAGCCAGAATGCGGGGCAATACCTCAGGATTGAACAATCGAACCTGATGGCAATGTCATCGACAGAACTTGATTCTTTAATCCGCGAAATCGAAAACAGCGAACCCTTTATAACGCTGTTCAGAAAAGAGCGTGTCATTCGCTATAAAAGGTACGATAAATCGGATATCAATTACGGATGTTTCGTGCCTGACGAGTCGAAAATCATCGATAATAAATCGCCTGAAATTGAGTCAGTATTGATTAGAAACAGAGAAGTTGTCGAGTTTATAAAAAAAATAGGCGTCGATAAATTTAAGGAATATTTTCTATTGCCTGAAGAATTCTTGTCTGAGAGCGAGATTTCAGAAGGCTGTGGAATTACGATATCACAGGTTAGGGCTATAAATAACCTGGTAAACGATATAGCCGTGCTGGATGTGTTTTATACGGCATCTTCAATCAATACGAGCGATATGATATATAAAAAAATCGCTTCGATTGAAAGGAATAAAAACGATTTTGTCATAAGTTATTTTTCGAAGTCGGCGGCACAAGGGAAATATATCATCGACTATGAAAAATTTGAAAATTCAGCTTTAAAAAAAGGCATGAATAAAAAAGAAATTAATAGTATTAGAAATCTTTTCAAAAAGCTGGAAATGGTCAATGCCTGCAAAGAAACGCTGCATCTTGTCATTAACAATATAGTACAGAAGCAATCTGCCTATATCGAATCCGGGGATTTGAAGGAATTGTTGCCGCTGAGTCAGAAAGAGATGGCTTTGCAGATGGGAATTAGCCCCAGTACGTTAAGCCGTGTCATTAAATTCAGGACGATAGAAATTCCCTGCGGCAGAGAGGTCTCGATAAAAAGTCTCTTCCCCAATCCGCGCAGGTTTAAATCAATGGTATTGAAAAAAATGCTGGAATCGGAGAAAGGGATACATTCTGATACGGTTTTACAGGCTAGACTGATCGAAAAATACGGAATCAATATTTCACGGCGCAGTATAGCGGATATCAGGAAAGAACTTAAAATTCCTGCCGGGGGAGCCAGGTAAATGAGTATTATATATACGGAAAAAGATAAGTGTAAAAGTTGTTATGCCTGCATACGCAGTTGCCCTGTCAAAGCCATTAAAGTAGAAGACAGGTTGGCGCAGGTAATACGTGAACGCTGCATCGTCTGCGGCAACTGTCTTGAGGTATGCGCTACCGGGGCTAAAAAAGCGGAGAGCGATACCAGCCTTGTATGGCAGTTATTGAGCCAGAAAGATAATTACCTGATAGCAGTAGTATCTTCTTCGTTTCCGGCGGCTATGCCTGAAATCGAGCCGGGCAGTTTTGTTTCGGCATTGAAGAAACTGGGTTTTAAAGAGGTCAT
>CAZGVH010000005.1:0-6770 GCA_964528955.1 uncultured Dehalococcoidales bacterium
CGCCGGAATATCTTGCTTATGTACTGGCAGGTACACTGCTTATTATTTTTATGCACCGCGATAATATCAAGAGGCTGCTTTCCGGAAAAGAGAGGAAGCTGGGGCAGAAGGCGGAAAAGAGCGAGCCTAAAAACCTCGGTAATTCCCTGAAGGATATTTAACCGCCTTTCAGTAAATTATTATGCCGAAAGTTGCAATAGTAGGGACTACCGCCTGGGGAATAACTCTGGGGATGGTATTGGCCAATAAAGGGATCGATGTCAGGTTATGGGCCAGGACCGAGGAAGAGGCGGAAAGACTGACGAAAAAAGGTCCCGATTCCAGACAGCTCCCCAATGTCGTGTTTCCACCGCAAATAAGCGTTACCGCTTCTCCCCAAAATGCCTTATCCAATGTTGTTGCCGTAATAGTGGTTGTGCCTTCCCAGACTATGAGGCAGAATATGCTGGTCATAAAAAATCATGTCAATGAAAAGATGCTCATTATAAATGCTTCCAAGGGACTGGAATATGGTTCCAATAAACGCATGTCCGAGGTGATTGCCGAGGAACTGCCCGAAGCTTGCCATCATAATATCTGCGTTCTTTCGGGGCCTAATCTGCATAAAGAGGTTTTAGCCGGGTTACCTGCTTCGGCGGTGGTGGCGGCGGAAGAAATCGCAGTTGCCAGGAAAGCGCAAAAATTGCTGACCGCTCCCAATTTTTCCATCTATACCAACAATGATATTATCGGGGTGGAGCTGGGAGGCGCTTTAAAGAATGTGATTGCGCTGGGCGCCGGTATGGTAGACGGGTTGGGCTATGGCGATAACGCCAAGGCAGCTTTTATTACCAGGGGCTTAACCGAGATGGCGGCTCTCAGCCTTGCCCTGGGCGCAAATCCCTTGACGCTATCCGGTTTATCGGGGCTGGGCGACTTGATTGCCACCTGTGCCAGTCCTCTCAGCCGCAACCATTATGTAGGTGTGGAATTGACCAAGGGGCGTAAACTGCAAGATATTACATCTACTATGGCAGGTATTGCCGAGGGTGTCGCCACGACGGCTGCGGTAAACGATATGGCAAAGAAGCTGAATATCGAAATGCCGATTGCTGAAAAGATGTACCAGGTGATGTATAACGGCGCAGACGCCAGGCAGGTGATCGCTGAGCTTTTAGGGGCTAAAGGCAGGCACGAGCTTGCCGGCAGACGCTGGGACTTCAAGAGTTTCTTCAGAAGGCCCCGTAAAAACAATCATACCAACGGTCACTAACCGATTATCCTCTTTATTGTCAGCTTTTGTATCAATCCGAATTAGCATCAAGTCTAAGGTTCCCCTGGTCTATGCGAGGAGTCCCTCTAAACGGTCATTCTGAGGTGAAAACGAATGAATCTCATATTAATCAGAGAGGGACGACGAAGTCAAGTCCAGTTGGGATTGAAAGAACCTGAGGAAAGAAACAACTAAAGCCGTTCGTGGAGCCTGTCCTGAGGTTCTCGAAGGAAGCTTGTCGAACCCGAAGTACCCTATAGGGTGATAACGGCGACGAATATCAAATGGCATTCAGATCCTTTACTGCGTTCAGGATGACAATTGTACAAATGGGATTTGCTGCATATTGCGCCGTCTATTCCGGTAACCTGTAAAATCCCTCTTAATCTCCCTTTTCGAAAGGGAGAAAACCGCGGAGTGGTAATCCTTTGCTATCTTTATATTGTCGTTGCGAGTCCTGATTTATCGGGACGAAGCAATCTCTACAATACCCCTTATTACCCCGCTTCGTATATATAGTTATTAACTATGTTAGCCTGATTTAATAAAAAGGATATAAAAATTCCGCTCGCCCTCTCGTCCTAAAGCGACAGCGTAGGAGAGTTTATCGAAGGGTCAAACGAGCGGAATAAATAAAGATAATTTATTTCTGATTTTAGGTGACTATTTCTTTTCGCTCTCGGCGAGGCTCTTTTCGAGCTCTTCGAACAGTCTGCGCTGTTCCCTGGTAAGCTTTTCCGGTGTGACTACAATCAGTCTTACCAATTGGTCGCCTTTAGCGTTGCGGCGCAGGTGCTGGATGCCCTTGCCTTTCAGCGTAAAAATTTTACCGGATTGACTGCCGGCAGGTACTTTCAGCTTTTCATCTCCGTATAACGTCGGAATATCAACCTCGGTACCGAGTGCTGCCTGTGCAAAGTTGATAGACAGATCATAAATAATGTTGGTTTCATCCCTCGAAAAGAACGGATGCGGTTTTACTTCGATGGCAACATAAAGGTCTCCGGGCGGGGCACCTTTATCACCGATATCGCCCTGTCCATTTAATTTCAGGTTTGTTCCGTTATCGATGCCTGCCGGCACCTTCAGCTTCATATTATGTTCTTTTCTTTCCTTACCGGAACCCTTGCATTTCGGGCATGGGTCGGTAATGATAGTGCCTTCTCCGTTGCACTTGGGACAGGAGGTAATATTGGTAAATTGCCCGAAAAGACTCTGTTGAACGCGTTTTACTTTTCCGCTCCCGTTACAATCGCTACAGCGGCTGTTCTGGCTTCCCGGTTTTGCTCCACTGCCGTTGCAGTTGGAGCATTGCTCAGAGCGGTTTATCCTGATATCCGCGTTGCAACCGAGGGCGGCTTCTTCAAAAGTAATGGTAATCTTTTGATGCAGGTCGGAACCGCGTCTGGCGCTTCTTTGTCCTCCGCCTCCGCTGAACGCATCGAAGAAGTCTTCGAAGATGCTGCCGAATCCGCCGCCGAAACCGAAATCGCCGAATCCCTGTCCGAAAGTACCGTCGACACCGGCATGCCCGAAACGGTCGTATGCAGAACGCTTTTCATCGTCGGAAAGGATCCCGTAAGCTTCGTTGATTTCTTTGAATTTGGCTTCTGAATCATCACCCTGGTTATGGTCGGGGTGATACTGGAAGGCCAGTTTGCGAAAGGCTTTTTTTATCTCATCGGCGCTGGCATTTTTATTAACGCCGAGAACTTCATAATAATCCCTTTTTGATGCCATATTTTATAAGTACCCGTCCTCTTATTCGGTTAAATATCAACCGTTATAAAAAAGGGGCAACGCCCCTTTTTGGTCAACCTTACTATTATATATCAAACAGATTCAAATACTCCAGCAAATACAGTCCGCCTATTGGAAAAGGGGAGTGGAACCTTTATATTCATTAAGATTCCGCTCCCCTTGAATTGGAAAAAATACTAGACCTCGCGGAACTCCCCTTCTACCGTGCCCTCGTCATCTTTTTTGGGAGTTTCTTCCGTTGAACCGGTTTCGCTGCCTGCTCCGGGTTGTCCGCCCTGCTGTCCATATACGGAAGCGCCTGCTTTCTGCATAGCATCAGAAAGTTCCTTCGCCTTATTGTTAATATCATCTACGTCCGAGCCTTGAAGAGCGGTACGCACTGCCGCTACCTTTTCCTCGATTTCTTTTTTCATCTCTTCAGGTATCTTGTCTTTATTATCGTTCAGCATCTTCTCGGCGCTGTAAGCCATATTATCGGCGTTATTCTTGGCTTCTACCTCCTGTTTTTTCCTGGTATCTTCGGAGGCATGCGCTTCGGCGTCACGCTGCATCTTTTCTATATCTTCTTTACTGAGACCGCTGGAGGCGGTGATGGTGATCTTCTGCTCTTTGCCGGTACCTTTATCCTTGGCTTTGACACTGAGGATACCGTTGGCATCGATATCGAAGCTGACCTCAATCTGGGGTACGCCTCTGGGAGCTGACAGGATACCATCCAGTATGAAGCGTCCGAGAGTCCTGTTATCGGCTGCCATGGGACGTTCTCCCTGGAGAACGTGAATTTCGACACTGGGCTGGTTGTCCGCCGCGGTGCTGAATACCTGCGTCTTGGAGGTAGGGATGGTAGTATTGCGGTTGATTAAAGGCGTGGCGACCCCGCCAAGCGTTTCGATACCCAATGTCAGCGGAGTAACGTCCAGTAGCAGGACATCCTTGACCTCTCCCTTGAGTACGCCGGCCTGTATGGCGGCGCCGACGGCCACTACTTCATCAGGGTTAACGCCTTTATTGGGTTCTTTGCCGAAGAACTGCTTTACCTTTTCCTGCACCAGCGGCATTCTTGTCTGGCCGCCGACCAGCACTACTTCATCGATCTGGGCGGCTGTTTTACCGGCATCGGTAAGAGCCTGTTTGCAGGGAGCCATCGTTTTTTCAACCAGGTCCATTACCAGTTGCTCCAGCTTGGCTCTTGTCAGCGTAATATTAAGGTGCTTTGGGCCGCTGGAATCGGCGGTAATAAACGGCAGGTTGACTTCCGCTTTTTGCACGCTGGAAAGTTCTATTTTTACTTTTTCAGCAGCTTCCTTCAAACGCTGCAGAGCCGTCTTGTCGCCTGATAAGTCGATGCCCTGGTCTTTCTTGAATTCGTCAATCAACCAGTCCATGATCCTCTGGTCGAAGTCATCGCCGCCGAGATGGGTGTCGCCGTTGGTCGATTTAACCTGGAAGGTGCCGTCTCCGATTTCGAGTATCGAAACATCGAAAGTACCTCCGCCGAGGTCGTATACGGCAATGGTCTCGTCCTTTTTCTTGTCCAGTCCGTATGCCAATGAAGCAGCCGTCGGTTCGTTGATGATTCTCAGGACATTCAATCCGGCGATTTTACCGGCATCCTTGGTTGCCTGTCTCTGGGCATCGTTGAAGTAAGCCGGTACCGTAATTACGGCATCGGTAACTTTTTCACCAAGGTAGGCTTCGGCATCCGCCTTCAGTTTTTGCAGAATCATGGCCGAAATCTCGGGCGGTGTATATTCATTCCCACCCATAAGCACTTTTACCTCGTTATTAGCGCCCTTGGTGACCTTATATGTCTTTCTTTTGGCATCTTCTTCCACCCTGAGTTCGCGTCCGGCCGGTTCGCCCCATTTACGTCCCATGAAACGCTTGATGCTGTAAATGGTATTTTCCGGGTTGATGATAGCCTGGCGCTTGGCGATTTGCCCCACCAGTCTTTCACCGGATTTGCTGATCGCTACAAAAGAAGGGACCGTATTGCCGCCCTCGGATGAGGGAATAACCACCGGTTCTCCGCCCTGCATAACCGCTACTTCACTGAAAGTAGTACCTAGATCGATTCCTATCGCTTTTGCCATATGTTTTAAAATCCTCCTTAAATTATCTCGTAACTTTTATTTTTTAAATTATTTATTGCCGTTGCCGACTGCTACCATAGCCGGACGTATAACCCTGTCGTATAATTTATAACCCTTTTGCAGTTCATTTATTATCATGCCGTCTTCGCCGTCGACATGCAGAGCTGCTTCATGAATGTTCGGATCGAAGGCTTCTCCCTCCGTTTTAATCACCTTAACTCCCTGTGAATCCAGGCATTTGTTGAACTTGCGTTCTATCAACCTGATGCCTTCTACCCACGGGATATTATCGATGTCTTTCGGAACCGAGCCGAGAGCCCTTTGCAGGTCGTCCAGTACCGGAAGCAAGGCAAGCAACAGCATCGAGTTGCCGAACTTGACGGTATCTTCTTTCTCCTGCTCGCAGCGGCGCTTGTAATTTAGAAAATCGGCTTGAGTTCTCTTCCAGTTATCCAGATATGTCTCGGCTTCGCTCTTTACCTCCGGTTGTGTTTCTGTAGTTTCCGCGGAGTCTTTTATTTCCTCTGGTGTCTCTTTCAAATCTTTATCTTCCAACTTTTCGTGTTTTTTATCTTTCGTCATAACTTGCTACTCTCCGGAATATTAGTTGTTATGTATCTTTTTACTGTTATTCTGCAATTCCCTGCCATAAAGGTCGGATATCAGTTTGCTCATCATCGAAGCCATAAAGCTGATTGCCGAAATAGTCCTGCCATAGTGCATACGGGTAGGCCCGACCACTCCGATGGTTCCTACTGCTTCATCGGGAATGCCATAACGGCTGAGAACAACACTGAAATTCTGAATGGATTCGGCTCTGTTTTCTTTGCCGATAATTACCTGAACCCCGTATTCATTGAGCTGATTGTCCATCATGGCTTCGATCAGCTTTCTCTGTTCAACCAGTCCCATCAAACTAACCAGGCGGTTTCCACTGTTGAATTCCGGCTGATTCATCAGGTAATGCAGCCCGTCGATATAAGACTCCTCGTTGCTGCGCCCGTCTTCCGTTCTCATCAGCTTGATTATGCAATCCGTCACTCTTTGTTCGGCAGGTGAAAGCTCCGCTTTTTTATTTGATATCTGTAGAGCAGTTAACCCGGTGTAATTTTTTACTGTTTTATCGGCTATAATTCTCAGTTCTTCCTGGGTTACCGGCTGTTCGAAATTTACGAGCTGCTGGCGTACCACAGCTCCTCTCAGCACCAGCACTGCCAGCGCCAGGTTTTCCTGCAGGGAAACCAGTTCCATGTGCTTAAAGCGGCATGACGGTGGTTTAGGCGATGTCATTATGGCTATATTCTGAACACGTTGTGAGAGTAAAGTCACCGCCAGCGAAAGCCATTGCTCGAGATTTTCCTCCACCTGGTGAAACAGATGGCTTATCAGGCGCTGTTCTTCAAGGGGCAAATCGACATAATTCAGGTTTTCCACGTAAAAGCGGTAACCCTTATCCGAAGGGATACTGCCGGCGGCATGATGCGGACGAATAATGAATCCGGAATTCTCCAGGGTAACCATCTCGTTGCGTATGGTTGCCGAACTGATATCCAGACCGCAATCGGAAACCACGCTTGCCGAAGATACCGGCACCGCACGTGAAATATATTGCCTGGTTATGGAACTGAGTATTGCTGCCGTCCTGTTATTCAATCCTCTAACCC
>CAZGVH010000005.1:6870-12174 GCA_964528955.1 uncultured Dehalococcoidales bacterium
GTTAAAACCACTGCTCTAAGTTCTTCATACGTTATATCGCTGGTCGAAGACATTCCTGTCGCAGACATAATGAAGGAAGCCATACAGCAGGGCGACGTAGAACAATCCGAACAACTGGATATCATAATCGGGGTTATCGAGGATAATGAAAGGGCGATAAAAGAACGCGCTGGAATCTTTATCACCGGTGTCTACGATTATCTGAATTCCAAAAGCGATAGTCTTAATCTTACCGCATTGCTGGGAGATTCAGTTTTAAACGATGATTTTATTATTTCGATAATCGAAGGTATGGATTTAAAACCGCTTCTCGATGAGTTTATCGAAGGTATTATTACGGAGAGCGGATTACCGGCAGGTCTATCCTATTCAGATTATATCGACGATATTGCAGCCGATATCGAACCCTGGGCAAAGGAACAGGCCCGTTTGATTATTCCTCCGGCGCTGGATTATATTCTCGGTAATAGCGATGCATTTGAGGTAACGGTTTCCATGACCACTTTAAGAGATGCGCTTAAGAACAACTTGAAGCAGTCGTTTTTATCATCGCCTCCGCAGCAGTATAAGGGATTATCCCAGGCAGAACTCGGGCAAGCATTCGATACACTTTTCGAACAAAAATCTGAGGATATCCCGGAGTCATTAACCCTCGATGAGGAGTTATTTGCTTCCGATGACGGAACCGCGATGACTATCGATACTACGGAATTCGACCAGGTACTGAGTGATTCCAAGGAGGGCATAAGAATTTTCAACATATCATTTATATTATTAATCGTATTTATTCTGCTGCTTATAGGCGGAATTATTGCCATACATCGTACCGTTAAAGGATCTGCTCTCAATCTGGGGATAGTTTCCTTTATCTTAGGCATCGGTCTCATGATTTTCTATTTCAGTTCTCTGTGGATAATCAGGGATATGGTAAACCAGCAGGAAATCGCCGCCATGCCTGTTATTCACGATTGGTTGATACAGTCATCCAACAGCTCTTTGTTCCCCATATTAATTCTCTTTATCATCTTTATGGTTATCGGGATTGCACTGCTGGTGTTATCTTATATCTACAACAGGAAACAGAATATGGCATAGGTATATAATGAAAAAACATATTGCCCGCAAGACAATATAAACAAGCCAATGGAATGAATCAGGGCGGTTTTAAGTTGGAATTATATACCGAGCGATTACGAATTATCCCATTAAGTCTTGAGCACTTCAGGTTATTGCTGGACGGAATGGAAAAGATGGAGACGGCTTTGAACCTGAACTTGTCCGGAGAGCGTCTCGATGAAAATACACAGAAAGCGATGGAAGGTCTTTATAAACAAGCTTTGGAGAACAGGGACAGTTATCTCTGGTATACTAACTGGCAAATCATTTTAAGGGACGGGAATTATGCTATCGGCAGCGCCTGTTTTAAAACGGCTCCCGGTATAACAGGAGAAGTGGAAATCGGTTATGGTTTATATGAAAAGTTCCGGGGGAAGGGATATATGTCGGAAGCGGCAAAAGCGATAACCTCCTGGGCGCTGGAGCAGGACGGAGTTTCCAGTATTATAGCGGAAACGGAAAAAGACAATTTCCCGTCTCACCGTGTGCTTCAAAGTTGTGGATTCAGAAGGTATAAAGAAACTGAAGATGGTTTATTCTGGCATGTAACAATGTAAACGTAATAATTTAAAAGATACCGTATTTTAATTTAACCTTTTTAATGTAATATGCTATGCTATATGAACTGTGAAAGCTGATTTGGATATGGAGAACGCATGAAACTCGGATTTTTAGAACTCGGCATTATCCTTGCCGTTATTCTTGTAATATTCGGGGTAACACGTCTATCTAAAATGGGGCAGAATAACGCCGAGCCGAGGGCAAGATATACCCCCGAAGAGGAAGAGGTTATTAGAGAGAGACGCCTTGCCCTGATAGCGGAACAGGAAGCGGAAGACGAGAGAATCAGGCAATCACGGCGCGCACGGGGCAGGATGCTGGGATATATTCTTATCGGGCTGGGTATTTTAGCAATATTTTATCTGCTTTTCATTATTAAATGGGTAGCCACCAGTCCGTTGTGGATATGGGGTGTGGTTATCGTTGTCTTGGGGATTGCGATAGTATATTTTACACGTCGCAAATAGTTCACCAATCTATTGACACCAGACTGCATCGATGTTACACTTCTCTTTTATTTTAAAAATACTGATTCCATTAATATAAGGCTGTATAGATGAAAAATTTCGGTATCGTCTACCATCCGCTGAACGAGGGCGCTCTGGCGCTGGCTAAGGGAATAGAGTCCTTTTTACAATCCCGCGGCTTTTCTGCCTGGCTCTGCTCGGCATGGGAAAGCGATTGCTTAAAGCAGAATCTGCCGCGTATGGATTGTGTCATTACGGTAGGGGGAGACGGGACGATATTGAGAACCTCTCAGGCGGTTGTTCCTCATGCAATTCCTATTATCGGCATTAACCTCGGTAAAGTAGGCTTCCTAACCGAGATAGCTCCGGAGGCGGCGATAGAGAAAATAGCCTTGCTTCTGGATGGCGGCGGATGGATGGATGAACGCATAATGCTGGAAGCAAAGTTATTCGACGAAAACAATAATGAAATCCGTACATTCAACGTGCTGAACGATGTCGTAATTGCCCGCGGGGAAATCGCGCGTCTCATTAATATAACGTCCACTATTGATGGTGAAGTGCTTACCACATATAAATCCGACGGGGTTATTTGCGCCACTGCTACCGGCAGCACCGGGTATTCTATGGCTACCGGAGGCCCGATATTGCATCCGCAATCGCCGGATTATTTATTGTCGCCGATAACAGCGCATATGAGTTTCAATAAAATACTTGTAATACCTCCCGAATCGGTAGTTCGTTTACAGCTGGCAGCAATTCATAAAGCTGTTTTAAGCATCGACGGCCATATCAGCCTTCCGGTAGACGGGGGATGGTCTGTCGAAGTCAGGCATAGCGATATAAAAACCCGTTTTTGGAGAATCAATCCGAAGGGATTTTACTCTGCCCTGGAAAGCAAATTGAAGAGGTAATCAGATGGAATACATGGTAGAAAAGGCACGCATAGGTGATGTCGGCAAGATACATAAAATGGTGAACCACTTTGCAGCCAACGGCAAGATGCTGCCGCGCTCTCTTTCTGAAATTTACGAAAATATCAGGGATTACTTCGTTGTTCGTGAAAACGATGAGGTGGTTGCCTGTGTTGCACTACATATTAACTGGGAAGACCTGGCTGAGGTGAAATCCATTGCCGTAACCGAAAATTTCCAGAAACACGGCGTCGGCGAAAAGATGATCGAAGCCTGCCTTGATGAAGCAAAAGTACTGGGAATTCCTACGGTATTTTGTCTTACCTATGTGCCGGATTTTTTCGTCAAGTGCGGATTTGAACTGGTCGATAAAAAAGAATTGCCGCATAAGATATGGGGCGAATGCTACCGCTGTCCCAAATTCCCTGATTGTGATGAATCGGCACTTATGTATCGTATGGAGAAGAGAGATTAATATGTCCGAAGAAATACTATACAGTAAAAAAGTTTTTCAAGGTGATTTATTTAGTGTGCGTGTCGATGAAATATGCATGCCCGACGGGGTTATTTGCACGCGTGAAATAGTCGAACATGGGGATGCTATTGCAGTTATTCCTATAGACAAGAATGGCAATATCCTCTTGGTCAAGCAGTACCGCAGGGCTGCCGGCAAAGACCTGCTGGAAATACCGGCCGGAGGCATCGAACCGGGAGAAAATCCGCTGGATACGGTAAAACGTGAATTGCAGGAGGAAATCGGCTATCTCCCCAATAAAATAACCAGCCTGGGCGGTTTTTACGCTTCACCGGGATATAATACCGAATACCTTTATCTGTATCAGGCAAGCGACTTGGTTCCGGCAAAGCTGCATGCTGAGGATACCGATAGCATAGAGGTGGTGCCGGTTCCCATCAAATCCATTACCGATTATATCAAGTCCGGCAAAATCTGCGATTCCAAGAGCATCGCCGGCATCCTTTACTATATGTTTATGAAATAGTCCTCGCGGCTTTAGGACTTTTGTTAATTTTGACTGAATTAACCCTCATCCGTCATCCCGATGTCGGGACGACACCTTCCCCTGAGGGAAGGCTGATAATAAAATAGCGAAAAGGCTTCCCTTGGGGGAAGCTGTCGAGCGGAGCGAGACTGATGAGGGTTCTTTACGTCATTATCCGTTAATCGAAATCGCCTGACATCTGCCGTCCGCCGAGAACGTGGATGTGCAGGTGGGATACCAGCTGTCCGGCGTGTTTTCCGCTGTTGACGACCAGCCTGTAACCGGTCTTGTCGATGCCTTCGCTCTTTGCCGCCTTATTGGCAACCGCAATCATTTCTCCCATCAGTTTGTTATCTGCGGGGGTTAAGTCCGTCAATGCGGCGATGTGCTTTACCGGCACTACCAGCAGGTGGGTGGGGGTGAGGGGGTGAATATCTTTAAAAACGACGATTTCATCGTCTTTATACACGAAATTCCCGGGAATCTTTCCTTCGATTATCCTGCAAAAAATACAGTCTTCCATTATTAAACCTCCGTTTTACGGTATGCTTTCCTGCCCGTTTCATACAGGTCGTTTCCATATATATCGTTGGCAACGATGGCAGGTAAATCCTCTATTTCCAGTTTCATTATTGCTTCTGCGGCAAGCTCGGGGTAGGCGATCACTTCCGCCTTTTTAATGCATTTCGAGATAAGCGCTCCGGCGCCGCCGAATGTAACGAAGTACACGGCATTGTATTTTTTAAAGGCGTCTATTACTTCGGGTGAGCGGTTTCCTTTGCCGATTATGGCTCTCAAGCCCTGTGACAACAGCTTCGGCGTATATCCGTCCATTCTGCTGGATGTAGTCGGCCCGGCGGAGCCGATGACCTGTCCGGGGTGGGCGGGAGAGGGCCCCATGTAGTAAATGGTCTGCCCCTTGATATCGAAAGGCAGCTCTTCGCCTTTTTCCAATGCATGGATCATCTTCAGGTGCGCCGCATCCCTTGCCGTATAAATAGTTCCCGAAATTAGAACCTTCATTCCCGTTTTCAGGTCTTTTATCAATTTTTCATCTATCGGCGATGTGATTTTCAGTGTTTCCATCTTTACTCTTATGCCTGCCTTATCTTAACGGTTTTTATTGTAGGTCAAGACATATAAATATTCAAATGATTTAAAGTTTTTGTCATTCTGGAGGACACCGTAGGTGGACGAAGAATCTTGGTGGAGGGGATATTTACACAAAATAAAACCGTTCGCCCT
>CAZGVH010000005.1:12274-18399 GCA_964528955.1 uncultured Dehalococcoidales bacterium
GAAGGGTCAATCGAACGTTTATCCTTAGTATAAAAACAGGATAACTTAATTATTAATTTGGGGCAAAGAGATTGCCGCGTCGTTCCTCTTTTTATATGAGATTCATTCGTCTTTGACTCATAATGGGCATAATAGGGAGGATATTATTTCCTTTTTACTAATTAATTTACATAAAAAGTTATATAATTATTATAGTATTTCACACTATCTAACATAATTGTCAAACGTTATAGAGAAATAAGGGGATAGGAGGCAGACAAAAGATGCGAAAGCTATTAACGGCAATAATTCTGGTACTTTTAGTTATATTCGTTGCAGGGTGTGAAAGCGCTCCGGTTACGGTAACTGTTCCGGTTACGACAACTCAGACGACAATATCGCCGCTGGTGATATCGATAACGACGACAAGTCCGGTAACCACTACGGTTACGCAAACTACTACGGCAACCACTACAGTCCCGTCTACAGTTAAGGAAACGGTAATTTCGCCTGTTGTTATTTCAATAACCAGTACGACTCCGGTGGTATCGCTTTATACTACGACCAGGACAATAACA
Organism: uncultured Dehalococcoidales bacterium; assembly: GCA_964528955.1. Taxonomy (GTDB): domain Bacteria; phylum Chloroflexota; class Dehalococcoidia; order Dehalococcoidales; family UBA5627; genus UBA5627. The sequence continues at coordinate 12,832 of CAZGVH010000005.1, forward strand.
GATACGGTAACGACCACCAGGACTCCGACAATTACGGTTACAACAACGATGGGATTCCTGTCGCCGGTGTACACCACGATTACTTCAACGAGTACAAGGACTGTAACCACAACTATAACAACATCGTAGACTTACCGGAATTAATAAGAAAATTTTATCCGGGAAGGATTACCTGCAGGATACTTTGTAGCAACAGGGTATCCTGCTTTGGTTTGTGGAGATACCTATAAAAATGGTGGTCGGGAGTAGTATTGTAAGAATTAAATTGGGTGTATGTCATTGCGAAATTCCGGTTTAGCGGAATGAAGCAATCTCTACCGTTGTATAAGATTAGACTAACGTAATTATTAATCCGAGGCAAAGAGATTGCCGCGTCATCCCGACATAGTCGTGATTCCTCGCAAAGACGGTTGGATAGGTACTTAAACTACCGTCTCCCTGTGCCTGATGCTGTGGCACTGGATATTGACGGCCACGGGGAGGCTGGCGATGTGGGTGGGCATAGTTTCGGCGTGAACGGCGAGAGCGGTGGTGTAGCCGCCGAAGCCCAGCGGGCCGATGCCCAGTGCGTTAACTCTTTCTAAAACATCTCTTTCCAGTTGGGCAATTTCGGGGTCGGGGTTGGCTTTGCCGGTTTCTCTCAGCAGCGCTTCTTTAGCCATAACAGCCGCTTTTTCCAGTGTGCCACCGATGCCGAGTCCTATTATAATAGGAGGGCAGGGGCTGCCTCCGGCTTCTTCGACAGTCTTTAATACTGTTTTGATAATGCCTTCTGTTCCTTCACCGGGTTTGAGCATGGCAACCTTGCTCTTGTTCTCGGCGCCGCTTCCCTTTGACATAACGCTGACTTTAATCCTGTCTCCGGGAACAATTTTCGTGTGGATTACGGCAGGGGTGTTATCGCCGGTATTTTTCCTGTCGGAAAAAGGGTGCGCAACAATCGATTTGCGCAGGTATCCATCTTTATAACCCTGACTGACGCCTTCGTTTACGGCATCTTCAATATTTCCGCCAGTAATATGAACATCCTGACCAATTTCGAGGAATACGATGGCAGTGCCGCAGTCCTGGCAGAGGGGGATATTTTCTTTTTCGGCAATCGAGGCATTCTCGATGATAATATCCAGCGCTTCCTTGCCAAGAGGTGAAGATTCATTTTGGCGGGCGGTTTTTAAAGCTGCAAGGGTGTCGTCTCCCAGCTTGTAGTTGGCTTCCTGTATCATGCGGGAGACGGCTTCGCTTATTTCTGCGCTTTTTACTTCTCGCATTGTTTATTTCCTTGAAATCCGCTATTTAATACTGTCTTTGCGAGGAGTCCCGATTTATTCGGGACGACGCGGCAATCTCTACCGTCGGACTATTTTAACCTTGGCATTTATTAAATACAATCAAAGAGATTGCTTCGCCTTCCCTTCGGGAATGGACTCGCAATGACGATCTTATATCTATCATTATTCCACATCGTTATGGTTCGACAGGCTCACCACGAACGGCTACTATATATTACTCAGCGTATTAATCAATGCCCTGACAGCTTCGGATGATTTTTTCAGAGCGTTCAACTCGTCTGCCGTCAATTTAAAATCAACGATTTCCTCGATGCCGTTCTTTCCCAGCTTGACTGGTACGCCGACTACTATATCATTTAAATTATACTCCCCCTGTAAATAGGCGGCGCAGGGGAGGATTTCTTTGGTATCATTGATCACGGCTTCCGCCATGCGTGCAGCGGCGGCGGCGGGGGCATAGAAAGCACTGCCGGTTTTTAACAGGCCGACGATTTCGGCTCCGCCTTTGACTGTCCTGTCGATGAGCTTATCGATAGTTTCTTTCGGTAATAGTTCCGTAATCGGTTTGTCGTTTACGGTAGCCAGCCTCGGGAAAACCACCATGTTCTGCCCGTGCTCGCCGAGGGCATACGAATTAACCGAAGTCATCGGCACCTTCAGTTCCAGGGCAATAAAGCTGGAAAGCCGGGCACTGTCCAGAACTCCGGAAAGACCGACCACGCGCTTTCTTGGGAATCCGCTGACTTTGACAGTCAGGTATGTCATGGTATCCACCGGGTTGGCAACGACAACGATAATGCAATCCGGCGAGTATTTAACAACATTTCTGGTTACTTCGGAAACAATCCCGGAATTGATCTTTATCAGGTCGTCGCGGCTCATGCCTGGTTTGCGGGCGACGCCGGAAGTAACGATAACGACATCCGAACCGGCAGTGTCTTCGTAGTTATTGGTGCCCTTGATTATAGTATCGATGCCCAGAATGGGCGCCGATTCCTGCAAATCGAGGGCTTTCCCCTGAGGAAGTCCCTCTACTATATCTAAAAGTACGATGTCGGCAATATTTTTTACCGCTAAGCATTGTGCAAGGCTGGCGCCGACATTTCCGGCGCCGATAACGCTGACTTTAGGTCTCATAATTATATACTCTCCAGTTTCGCGATTACGGCATCGGCAACCTGAGAAGTACCGACTGCTGTTAATTTATCGGAGTCGGGTTTCAGGTCATAGGTTACATTTTTGCCTTCAGCGATGACAGCCGCAATCGCCGTTTCTAGCTTTTCGGCGGCTACCAGTTCGCCTATATGTTTCAGCATCATGACGCCCGAGAGCATCATCGCCATCGGATTGACCTTGTTCAATCCCTTGTATTTCGGTGCGCTGCCGTGCGTCGGTTCGAAGAGCGCCGCTTCCTCGCCGATATTGGCGCCGGGAGCGACTCCCAATCCGCCGACCAGTCCGGCGCACAGGTCCGACAATATATCTCCGTAAAGGTTGGGGCAGACGATAACGTCGAACTGCTGCGGGTTTTTTACCAGCTGCATGGTCATATTATCGACAATCCTGTCTTCCAGCTCGATTTCGGGATAGTCGGCTGCTACCTCGCGGGCAATAGCTAAAAACAGACCGTCCGAATATTTCATAATATTTGCTTTATGGATAGCGGTTACTTTCCTTCTGCCGTCTTTTTTGGCGAATTCAAAGGCATAGCGTATAATACGCCTGCTTCCGGTTTCCGATATCGGCTTGATACTGATACCCGAATCCTCCCTGATCTTGGCTCCGCTCTTTTCGGAGAGGAATTTAATAACCTCTTCGGTCTGCGGTTTGCCTTTTTCAAACTCGATACCGGCATAGAGGTCTTCCGTATTTTCCCTGACGATAACAATATCGATATCGCTGTAGGGTGAAATGATTCCTTTATAACTTTTGCATGGCCTGACGCAGGCGTAGAGTTCGAGCTGTTTGCGCAGGGCGACATTGACACTGCGGAAACCGGAGCCGACCGGGGTGGTAACCGGCCCCTTGATGGCAATTTTATTTCTGCGGATGGATTCCAGTACATGCTCGGGAAGGGGTGTGCCGTATTCCTCCATTACCTCGATACCGGCATGAACAATATCCCAGTTGAATCTGACGCCGGTCGCTTCCAGCACTCTCTTGGTGGCATTGCTGACCTCCGGACCGATACCGTCACCGGGTATGAGCGTAATGTTATAAGCGTTAGTCATATGAAAAAAGCCTCCTGGATTTACATCTTAAAATCGCCGTACTTCTTAATATAGGGCATAAGTCCGCCTTCCTGTAATATGCTCAGCATGGCGTCCGGAATTTTCTGGAATTTTAGCTCGGCTCCGTTGGTCAGGTCTTTGACAATGCCCTGTTTCAAATCCACGTCCAACTCGTCGCCATCGTTTATTTTATCGGTATCGCAAATCAGAACCGGCAGTCCGCGGTTGATGGCGTTGCGGAAAAAGATACGGGCAACCGATTTGGCAAGCACGGCGCTGACTCCCGCCATCTTGATGACAAGGGGGGCGTGTTCGCGGCTGGAACCCAGACCGAAATTGTTGCCGCCGACGACGAAATCGCCTTCTTTAACGCGCGAGGCGAAGGTGGGGTCGGCATCCTCCAGGACATGCTTTGCCAGTTCGGGGAGATTGCTTCTTAAATGCGCCAGCCTGCCCGGAACTATATGGTCTGTGGAAATATTGTCGCCGAATTTAAAGGCTTTTCCTCTCATTAAAGCACCTCCCTGGGATCGGTAATCTCGCCGGTTATGGCGGTGGCAGCGGCGGTAGCCGGGCTGCCCAGGTAGATAAAGGAATCGGGATTTCCCATCCTCCCCTTGAAATTGCGGTTGGCAGTAGAAAGGCAGGCTTCGCCGTCACCCAGCACTCCCTGGTGCAATCCGAGGCAGGAACCGCAACCGGGCGGCAGTATAATCGCTCCGGCATCCAGTAAAGTCTCGGCATAGCCGGCTTTAATCATTTGCTTGAGAATTGTCCGCGATGCCGGTGTTATTAAAAGTCTTACGGACGGGTGCCTCTTTTTACCTTTCAGTATGGAAGCGGCAATCTCGAAGTCCTCGATCCTGCCGTTGGTGCAGGTGCCGATGGCGACCTGCTGTATTTTGGTGCCTTTCAAATCCTTAGCCGGCGCCGTATTATCGACGGTATGCGGCTTGGATACGGTCGGCTCCAGTTTGGATACATCAATATTTACAATTCTCTCATAAACCGCATCGGCATCGGCGGAAAGCGGCCGATATTGTTTTTCACGTCCCTGTGTTTTTAAATACTTCCTGGTCGTTTCGTCGGAAGGGAACAAGCCGACCTTGGCCCCGGCTTCGACCGCCATGTTGGCGATCGTCAAACGCTCTCCGATAGTCATATTGTCCACAGTTTCCCCGGCGAATTCCAATGCTTTATAGGTTGCCCCGTCGGCTCCGATAAGCCCGATCAAGTGCAGTATCAAGTCTTTGGCATAAACGTATTTATGGAACTTTCCGCTGCAAACCACTTTGATGGTCTCGGGTACGCGGAACCAGGTTTTCCCCAGTGCCATGGCAACCGCAACGTCTGAAGAACCCATACCGGTGGCGAAGGCGCCGAGACCCCCGGCGGTAACAGTATGCGAGTCCGCCCCGACAATTACATCTCCCGGCGCGGCGATATTTTCAGCAACCAGCTGGTGGCAAACGCCGTCTCCTGCGTCCGATAGCACACAACCGGTCTTTTCTGCAAAATTTCTTAATGTAATGTGGTCTGTGGATAACTGGCTGTTGGGGCTGGGGGCGGCGTGGTCGATAAACAGAACCGTCTTCGACGGGTTTGCCAGCTTTTCGAACCCGTTATTTAAAAACTCGCGTACCGTTAAAGGCCCGGTAGTATCCTGTACGAATGCCAGGTCGACCGGCGTAATCACGATATCGCCGGAACTAACATCTGTCCCGGCTTTCAAACCCAGAATCTTTTCAGCCAGTGTTTTTCCCATAGTTATTTACCTTTCAGATAAGGAATATTTAAGCAATAGTATACCCCTTTTTATCATTGAAAGTTATATCATGATAAAAATAAAGGGTTTAACCGATGACAGCCAGGACATCGTCGCGTAACACGTGATCTCCTGCCTTGAACTTGATTTGCTTTATCTTTCCCTTGGTGGTAGCCGGCAGGTCGATGGCCATCTTCATAGCTTCGATAACTGCTACGATATCGCCTTCTTTTACATCATCGCCGACATTCACGAGATATTTTATGACCAAACCGGGCATCGG
>CAZGVH010000006.1:0-17880 GCA_964528955.1 uncultured Dehalococcoidales bacterium
TCAATCCGCTGAGGTTTGCCGGAGCAAGCTGTACCGATTTAGCCTATTATGCCTATGGAATCAGCACCGTCGATTGTTATCTCAACCAGGTTAAACCCGATTTCGATAACATCCTTCGTAATCATCCGGATAAAATCTACAGCCTGGTACTTATCGACAAGAACGGAAAGGATATAGACAACGGCAGGTTCGACTATGACAGGTTGTATGACGACTTCGAGCATATCCTGTCGCTGCGCAAGATCGATAATCCGGCTATGGGATTGTTTGCCATTTTATTTACGGAGACAAGCATTGGAAACGAGGCTGAACTGGATAAAGCGCTGGCAGCCGATTATACCGGATATGTTTTTAAAGAATAAGATAATATTTGTAATCGTAAAGTAAAAACTATACAAAAGAGGAAACGCCAAAAAGGTTTTAAGTGGAGCGGGTGGCGAGATTCGAACTCGTGACCTCTTACTTGGGAAGCAAGCACTCTACCGCTGAGTTACACCCGCTCGAAAAGCATATCTATTTTACCCTTAATAAACCCCGTCTGTAAAGACGGACAGTGATATCGAATAAAAAGGCTGCGTTTAATTTTTGTATTGACACAATATCTGCCATCATAGATACTATATAAAATCAAAGGAATTATAAGGATAGCGAATGATTAAAATCGCCGTTGATGCCATGGGCGGAGATTTTGCGCCCGAAGAAATAGTGAAAGGCGCAGTTGCCGGAGCTAAGGAACACGACGTCGGTATAATTCTTGTCGGTTATCAGGACTTAATAAATAATGAATTGAATAAGTACGAGATTTCCGGTCTCGATATTGAAATAATTCACACCGATGAATGCATAAGCGAGGGTGAAAGCCCCGTTATGGCTGTGTTGAAGAAAAAAAAGGCTTCTATCCTTCTCTGCGCCAAACTTATTAAAAAAGGCAAAGCGGATGCTGCCATAAGCGCCGGAGCCACCGGCGGTATTTTGATATCCGCAATTCAGGTACTTGGAACATTCCATGGAATTTCCCGCCCCGCATTCGGCAGCCCGTTTCCCGGTTTAAATAACAAAACACTACTTCTTGATTTGGGCAGCAATGTGGATTGCCGTCCTGGTCACCTGGTAGATTGGGCGATGCTGGGAAGTGCCTACGCCGCTCAGGTAATGGGTATTCAGGATCCGGCTGTCGCCCTTGCCGGTATCGGAGAGGAAGAAGAAAAAGGAAATAAAGTAACTAAAGAAGCATACCGCATACTCAAAAAATCCGCTTTGAATTTTATCGGCAATATAGAAGGAAACGAAATATTGTCAGGTAAAGCCGATGTAGTGATTTGCGACGGATTTACAGGGAATATCCTGCTGAAATTCAGCGAAGGCTTTTACGATATGACCTCCAAATGGCTGGAAAACAGACTATCGAATATGCTTCCGCCTGATGAACTTAAAAGAATAACCGCCGAATTTTATGACTGTACCTGTTCTTCTTCAGGCCGAAGCGGAGTGTTGCTTGGAGTTAACGGGATCGTATGCAAAGCCCACGGAAGAAGTAAATCGCTGGATATAAGCAATACTATCTATAAGGCAAAATATTCAGTGGAATCAGGATTGATAGAAAAATTAAAAAACGGAATGTCATCTTTAAATAAGCTTCATAAATAATACGGAGTAACCGTTTATTATTTTGACCATAAAATAATTGCTTAAAATAAAAAAACGGGAAGCTTTATTACTTCCCGTTTTTATCAGAGATTATATCCCCTGACTATTTATTATTTCTTTACTGCCGGTTTGGCAGGAGCGGCTGCCGGTTTGGACGGAGCGCCTGCTGCTTTTGCTGGAGCTTTGTGACCCATATTATCCCCCTTTCATAATTCTGTAATTATCCAATCACATTAAAGAATATTATATCAAATTTTTATTTATTTTTTCTATCATTTTTTATTAAAATGCCGGAAAAATGAAGGAACATCCAGTTCTTCCGCATTTTCACTGTCCATCAAGCGTTTCATGCTTTCCTGTTTTTCAATATCCCGTTGCTTTTCCCTGGCTGCCGACTCTTCTTTTGTTTCAAAACCGGTAGCTATCAGCGTCATACGAATTTTGCCTTCCATCGAAGGGTCCATCATTACACCGAATATTACATTGGCATCCGGAGCTACCGCCGCCTTAATAACCTCTGAAGCGTCATTAACCTCGAACAGAGTCAGGTCTTTACCGCCGACTACATTGAACATTACCTTTGTTGCGCCGTGTACCGAAGTATCCAGCAGGGGGCTGGTCAAAGCCTGTTTAGCAGCCTCTATAGCGCGATTCTGTCCGCTCCCCCACCCGATTGACATCCATGCATGCCCCGAATCCTTCATAATTGCTTTAACATCAGCAAAATCAAGATTTATAAGCCCGGGAACGGTAATTACTTCTGCGATAGCCTGCACACCCTGATGTAATACTTCATCCGCCATACGAAAGGCGTTGCCGATATTGGTTCTTTTATCGCACATTTCGAGAATTTTTTCATTCGGTACTATTATCAGGGTATCGACATGAGGAGCAAGATTACGAATGCCTTCTTCAGCTACCTTAGCACGATGCGCTCCCTCGAATTTAAACGGTTTGGTAACAACAGCAATGGTTAAAGCCCCGCACCTTTTTGCCATCTCGGCTACAACCGGAGCTGAACCCGTACCGGTTCCACCACCCATTCCGGCAGTTACAAATACCATATCCGAGCCTCTTACTACGGCTTCTATTTCATCCAGACATTCCTCTGCCGCTTTACGTCCCCTGGTATGGTCTCCGCCGGCGCCCAATCCGCGTGCCGATCTTTCACCCAGTTGTATCTTAACAGGTGCTTCCGTAATTTCAAGGTGCTGGGTATCGGTATTCATAGCAATAAACTCGACACCTCTGATACCTTCCTGTACCATACGTGTTATAGCATTCGAACCCGAGCCCCCCATACCTATAACTTTTATTACAGCCGGGCTTGGGACATTTATTGAATGTGTCATATATAAAACTCTCCTGTGTTCGATATCTAAGTAATTTTACCCATCAATCTGGAAATGTAATTGGCATTTCTTGACCGCTTCTCATTATTCAATAATTTCCAAAGCAGTAAACCCACACCTGTAGCGTGCATCGGATTGCCTAAAACATCTGAGACGCCGGGCAACCTGGCAGGATAACCTATACGGGCAGGCAGATGAGTGGTGCTTACTGCCAGTTCGGCCAGACCATGAATATTGGCGGCTCCTCCGGTTAATACCATGTTTAACGAGGCAACATTCGGTAAATTACTCTCGGAAAGCTCGATCATCACCAGCCTTAAAAGCTCTTCCATGCGCGTACTTATTATTTTCGTCAATTCATCGTAGGAAATACTAACAGCCCCACTTACGATATCTCTCTTATCCGGCATCCCGCCGGACGGTATAACACTTCCATACTTGATTTTAATTTCCTCAGCCAGGTCGAAAGAAATACCGGTAGCAATCGATATATCCCTGGTAACCTGATAACCCGATACGGGTAAAACAAAAGCATGCCAGGCGCTGCCGTTCTGAAAAACGACGACATCGGTCGTACCGCCGCCGATATCCAAAAGCACCGAGCCGTCCTGTTTTTCTTCTTCGGTCAACACGGCTTCGGCGCTGGCTAACGGTTCCAGTACGATATCTTCAACTTTCACACCGCTGCTGCGAACGCATTTCGCTAAATTCTGAACGGATGTCGAAGCTGCTGTTATGATATTCGTTTCGGCATCCAGTCGATTGGCATGCATCCCGACAGGGCTATTTATTCCCGATTGACCATCCAAAGCATAAGAACGGGGAATAATATGCAGTATTTCTCTGCCCTGTGGTAATTGAACATCTTTAGCTATTTTTAATACGCGTTCCAAATCGCCGGGGTGTACTATTTTTTTAGTATGAGTTATTGATACCACGCCATGATTGTTGATAGAGCTTATATGCTTGCCGGTTATACCGACAACGGCAGATTCCATCTTGTATCCGGCCGCCTGTTCAGCCTTCATAACCGAGAGCTGAATCGATTCCCTGGCTTCTTTAAAATCAGAAACCATTCCTTTATGCAAACCATTTGAAGGTACGACTCCGACACCAAGAACATTGGGTAAACCGCTTTCATCCACCTCCGCCATAATAGTACATACTTTAGTAGTACCGACATCAATCGCAGCGATTCTGTTTTTCTTCATCTGTTCTCTATATACCCCCTTTGATTTGTGCCATGTTATTTCCTAATTGCCGTTTTAAAAATAATCCCAAAATAATCATCTTAAAAATATTAACACAATTTAAATTAAAAAATATACATTTTGAATACATAACTAACGTCAATTTTAATCTTTCCCCGCCATATCGGCATTTATTAAAAAAATGCCCTGCAAAAACAGGGCATTTTTTGCTTAATTTACTTCAATATTAACTGAGCAAGTTCAAACCGATGCTTATCGTTACTGCCGCGACAATCGAACCAAGCACCGAAAGGATAATAATAGTAGTAAGTTCTTTTGATGAAAGAACCTTTTTAACCAGCGTTCTCAAGAGGGCTTCCTGTGCTTTCTGTAAGGCCTCCTCAGCTTTAAGACTGGCTCTATTTGCTATTTCCTCCGCAGAAGCTTTGACATCAGCGGCGGCTCTTTCTGCACGCGCACTGGCTGCCAGAGCCGCGCTCTTGGCTTCTTCGGCTGCCCTTCTAGCTTCCTCAGCTGCTCTCTTAGCCTCTTCGATTTTTGCCGTTGCTTCCTTGCTGGTTGCTCTCATGGCAGCTTCGGCAGCTTCCTTAGCGTCCAAAGCCGATTTAGCCGCTCCGGCCAGAGCTGCTTCAGCAGCTTTCTTAGCCTCTTCGGCTGCCTTCTTGGCTTCAAGTATCCTTGCCTGTGCTTCATCCCCGGTAGCTTTCATAGCTGCTTCTGCAGCAGCTTGTGCACTGATGGATGACTGATTGGCTAATGCCGCTGCCCTTTCAGCAGCTTTTGCCAGTTCTTCAGCCTTCATAACTAATTGATGAAGGGCTTTTGCCGCTGCATCAATGGCTTCATCACCGGCAAGGTCTGTCTGCTCGGCTTTACCTCTAGTCTTCTCGGCTGCCTTAAATGCCTCTAATGCCGCCTGTTTGGCTTCCTGCCCGGCTTTTTCGGCTTTATCGGCAAGCGGGCCGGTAACCTTGGTTGCGGCAGCTAAAGCCTCCTCGCCCGCAATATCAGCAAGTTCGGCTTTTCTTTCGATTTCTTCCGCCAATCTGAAACCGGCGGCTGCTAATCTCTTGGCTTTCTTTCCTGCCTCATCGGCTTTGGTAGCTGTTTCGGCAGATACATTCTTCACCAAATCCGCCTGTGCTGTTTTAACCTGTTTAATACTATCGTCAAGTTGTTTGTTAATATTATTGGATTGTGCAACAGCGGAATCAACAGATTCCTTTGCCATTATAGCTGCCGCTTCAGCCCTTGCTGCAGCTTCCTGCGCTCTCTTTAGCGCTTCGGCAGCAGCTTCTCTGGCTGCCAATTCAAGTTCTTCTGCTTTTCTGGCAGCTTCTTCAGCTGCATACCTGGCATTTCTGGCAGTTTCTTCAGCTTTAGCAGCCGCATCTTCCGCCCGGGCTACAGCTTCTGCCGCAGCCTGAATTGCAGACTCCGAAGCCTGTCTTGCTGCCGCAGCTGCTTCTTCAGCCTTTCTAATTGCTTCGGCGGCCTTCTTGGCGGCATCCGCCGCTGCTAACGCAGCTGCTCTGGCTGCCTCTTCCTGGGCTTCTTTAGCAAGCCTGGCTGCTTCTTCAGCTTTTCTAGATGCTTCCGCAGCCGCTTCCCGTGCAGCTTTAACCGCTGCCGCAGCATCTGCCTTAGCCATTGCGCCGGCTTCCTCAGCCTTTTTAATAGCCTCGCTGGCCGCTAATTTTGCGGATTGAGCAGCATCCTTCGAACTTTTCTCCGCTTCCTCGGATTTTGCAGCTGCCTTTTGAGCAGCAAGTATGGCATCATTAGCTATTTTCTCCGCTTTTGCGGCTGCTTCCGCAGCTGCTCTTGTCGCGTCACCGGCTGCTTTCTCTCCTGCTTTACGAGCCTCCTCAGCCCTCTTACCGGCTTCAAGTGAAGCCTGTGTAGCTGCTGACGCTGCTTCTCTTGAAGAACGGGCAGCCTCTTCGGCTCTCTTTGCCGCGGCTGCCGCAGCGCGAATATTGTCATCCATTTCATCCAATATTTGCGGCAGCGGCTTCTGCATTATTTTAGGAGCATCGTTTTGTTCGGTTATATTGTTTTCGTTTTCTTTGTTTACCACCCTACATCACTCCTTATTGTTAAATTATTTTTTATGAATTACCAAAACACCTGTATTATAAATCGTGTATTCGTTAAGTAATGGCGCTACTGGCAAAACAACACATGTAAAAGGATTTTTTATCCTTTATCTAAAGAAGGTGCCAATTAAATCACGGGCTATTACCGACAATCCGGGGATGAACCCCAATACGTTATCCAAAAAACAGATTGCCTTATTTCCCCGCCACTTATTATCACCATCCTTTCATTTTACAAGAATACAGAACTTGACCGCGGTATTTATCTACGCAATAACCGCAGTCTTGTTAAATCTAATTTGCGTACGTTATTAATAATATGCCGTTTTTATATCTTTGTAAATGCCCTTTAGATACGAATTGAAAAAAATTTTGTATTTTTATACTGAAGATTTCCGGTGACCCGGTTCATGCCCTAATTGAGCATATGAGGATAACATATAGTTTAACGACCGGTCAGACCGGGGAATAAAATATATATCAACCAGTCTGTTTTACTATTGTTTTTTAATGGACTGACAAGGTTGTCGATATTATATTAAGTTATTACTGCTTATGAAGGGTTTTGCCCTTAGTCAGCGCCAATTTTCTGTTTCTGTTGCTGCCTTCCTTTTTGCTGTATCTCTTTAAGCAAATAATCGACACTCATACGCTTTCTGTTTTTAAATAGCTTATACAATGAATTTATAAACCAAAAAAGAGCCATCATGAAAAATAAACCGTAAGCGGCTCTCCAGGTATCCGCAGATAACCCCAAACCATCTTTGAAATTAGTTAATAAAAGAGAGGACAGCAATGAAAGCGAAAGCGTAGCCCCGGATATCCATTCTTTTTTACTGGATAACATACTTTGATGCTCAAGAAGTACCAGACGTAATTTATCCTCCGTAGTCAGAATCACTTCCTGCGTCAGGTTTTTATGTATATTGATATCTCCGGTCAGTTCCTCGAGGTCGATTGTAGCGCCTTTTTGAGTGGTTTTACGTACGGTCACTGTCAACCACCTCCTCTCCTTTGTAAATGGTATAATCCAGGGTTTTATCAAGGCTATCTATAAGTGTATAGACCCTGATCTGCAGGTATAACTTTCTGTTCTCGTATTGCCCGATACGCAGCGGCTTTATTGTCCCGGCTCCGAAACGGTCATCGAAATTATAAAGGGTAAGTTTCAAGTCTCCCATCCCCGTTTCATTATTCTCGTTAAAGTTACCGTCGATGGAAATACTTTCCGGATGTTCTTTCGTTTTAAATTCGAAACTTATGGACAGATTAAGGTCTCTGTAACTGAGCTTAATCGGATGACCGGCGAATGAAATTACCGTACCTGAATCGATAACTTCCGCCGGTCCGGATTCAATTTTCTTTATAGCAAGAATCTCTTCTTCTTTTTTCATTATCGGCTCCTTAAATGTGGATAATTAAGTATATATCTTGCTCAAAAAGCTATCAATGACTGTATAAATCTGTTTTTTAGAAATACTAAAAAATCATTGGCGAAAAGACTGTCGGTTAAAATTGCAGAATTTTCAACAGGGGTATTGCAACCGGGTAGATTAAACGACAAAACAATTAATCATGAACCTATTTGGTATATTTGTGCCAACTATTTGGAGAAATTCAGGAGCGATTCATGGTACCGTTTTCGAAATTTTACTTTAAGTTTGATTGTTTGTGTTATTGCTATTACTTGTTATTATTCCAGCGTGATATCCCAAAATAAACTAATAAGCAAGTATTGTTCAGTTATGAACAGGTACATTTAAAAAAGCAGGGGCCTGTTTTACCAAATTTTCAAATCTTTCCCTGTTTGAACATTTAGTTATAGCAATTTCTTTTTTAACAATACCACCAATAACGAGTCTTGCGAGATCGTTATCCAATAACACCATGCCATTACACATATTCATTTGCATGGTATTATGCAATTCAAATGTCCTGCCTTCGCGTATTTGATTTCTAATGGCATCATTAACTAACATTATTTCAAATGCAGCAATACGGTCATGACCGCAAGCTCTCGGTAAAAGCGTTTGGCATATTACAGCCTCGATAATCTGGGAAAATTGTATGCGTACCTGGTGCTGCTGAGAAGGTGGGAATAAATCTATCAATCTGTCTACCGCTTGCGGAGCATCGATCGTATGCAGTGTGCCGAGTACCAAATGCCCGGTTTCAGCAGCAGCTACTACCGTAGCAACCGTGTCATAATCGCGCATTTCACCTACAACAATTACATCCGGGTCATGGCGCAATGCGCTACGTAATGCTTCCGGAAAAGACCTGGTATCTGCCCCTAACTCTCTCTGTAAAATTACACAGTTATTATCGGCAAAAACATACTCAATCGGATCTTCTATGGTGATAATCGTGCGATTACCGTGGTTATTAAGATGTTGAACCATTGTAGCTAATGTAGTCGATTTACCTGAACCTGTTGGACCGGAAACAATTATTAATCCGCGAGGTTTCATTATCAAGTCTTTTAATATATCCGGCAGTTTTAAACTATCAATAGTAGGAATTTCAAAAGGAATTATACGAATCGCCAGGGATAATGTTCCTCTTTGTCTCTCAACATTAATGCGATAACGTGCAACACCCGGTATCGAATAGCTGAAATCCAATTCCAGACATTTTTCAAATACAACTTTCTGTTCCTCCGATGTTATATCCTTGAAGGCTCCCTCGACATCTTCAGCGGTAATTTCTCCATCTCCGCATTTACATAGATAACCGTCAATTCTGTATATGGGGCCGGTGGGCGCTTTTATATGAAGATCCGATGCTCTAAGCTCGACCATTTTAGTTAAACATTCTATTATGTCTATTCTGGCCATTGGCTGTTCACATTATGTAATTACTTGTAAAAGCAAGTATACATCAACCTGATTATACATTTAAAGGGATTTACAAACATTTTTTGCTATTTTTTATAATTGCAATTAATAATGGTTCTATAACTTTGACTCCATAGTTTTTATAAACAATTACCAATCTCTTTGACGAGGTTATCGGCACCAAGTATAATTAAACGGCAGAAAAATAATCACCGATAATATCAACATAATTATGTTAACTCACTGGAGAGGTGTCCGAGTGGTTCATGGTGCCGCTCTCGAAAAGCGGTCTTCGCGCAAGTGAAGCGTGGGTTCGAATCCCACCCTCTCCGCCATTATTACCGATAACCCCGCCATTTGAATAGAGGCAAGCCTATGACAAATATACTGGATGAAATCAGGTTAAAACTCAAAGAAAATAGCGATGAGGATACCCGCGAGGGCGGAAAGCGTTATTTTAAAGAGCAGATAACTCTGTACGGCGTTAAAACCGCTACCGTCGAAAAAATGGCCAAAGAATACTTCAACATCGTCAAGACCGATAAGAACAAGGCTGAAATATTCACTCTATGCGATCAACTCTGGCAATCCGGTTACATGGAAGAATCGTTTATCGCCTGCAACTGGTCTTATTCTCTGCATAAGGAGTTCGAGGAAAAGGACTGGCAGGTCTTCGAAAACTGGGTTAATAAATACGTCAGCAACTGGGCATCATGCGACACCTTATGCAATCATACCATCGGCTCCTTTGTGGAAATGTATCCGCAATATGTAAACGAATTGAAGAAATGGGCAAAATCCCGTAACAGGTGGGTAAAACGCGCATCGGCGGTAACCCTGATAATTCCGGCGCGAAAGGGACTGTTTTTAAACGATATCTTTGAAATTGCGAATACACTTCTTACTGATAAAGACGACATGGTGCAAAAGGGCTACGGATGGATGCTGAAAGCCGCCAGCCAGGCTCACGAGGAAGAGGTCTTCGACTTCGTCATGAGCAACAAGAAGGTTATGCCGAGGACCGCCCTGCGCTATGCTATCGAAAAAATGCCGACTGAATTGAAATCCAAGGCGATGGGAAAATAGGTTCAATTACGATTGTTGTCAATCCTGGTTTCTTCCGTTTTTAAACCCTTCGACAGGCTCAGGGCGAACGGAAGAAATATTATGTATCATTATAAACTTGGGATAAGCCTGAAAATTCGCTCTTGGTAAACCCAAAAGCCGCTCGTGGTGAGCTTGTCGAATCCATAGCGGCGTCGAACTGATAATAACAAAAAAGTATAAAAGTCCAATTTCCGTGAACAGATACCGGAGGTTTAATTAAATGGATAAGCTGGATTTAAAAAAGGAATACAAGCAACTCTACTCCCCACCCGCCGATTCAGCATCAGTAGTAGACGTCCCGGTTTTCAACTACATCGCGGTAGACGGACAGGGAGCGCCCGACGGTGCCAAGGCTCAACAGGCAATCGAAATGCTTTTCCCGGTGGCCTACGCCATTAAATTCATTTCTAAAGCTCGAGACAAAGATTATGGAGTAATGCCGCTCGAAGGGCTGTGGTGGGCCGACGATATGAACGATTTCGTAGCGGGCAACAGGGATAAATGGAAATGGACATATATGATCATGCAGCCGGATTTTATTTCCCTTAAAGACTTCGAAGAAGCAATCAGGAAGGTGCAGTTAAAAAACAAGGAAATGACACTGTCTAATGTGCACTTCGATTATTTTGCCGAAGGGAAAGCGGCACAGATCATGCATATCGGCCCTTTTTCCGAGGAACACGCCAATATCCGGAAAATACATGACCATATCGCTGCTCTCGGCGGGAAATTCGACGGCTTGAAAGAAAAACACCACGAAATTTACTTAAGCGATATGCGCAAGGTTGCGCCATCCGCTATGAAAACCATCCTGCGCCAGCCGTTTCAACTGATTTAACGATATTTCCAATAAAGCTATAGTACAATACTCTCCAGTAATTTTAACGTAAATACGCCGCTGGAATTAAAACAAGAAATATACTACAATATACAAAGCTAATTTCTGTACACAGGTCAAATATTGGAGAGGTTCTGCAGTGGTTTAACAGGCACGCCTGGAAAGCGTGTGTCGGGGCAACCTGACCGCGGGTTCGAATCCCGCCCTCTCCGCCACTCTTTATGCCTAAATATCCGGCATTTTTCAAACTAACCGCAGAATCATTATACGGCATTATTTTCCATTATTACTTATTATTGTGCTAGAATGTATCCACTTTGACTACCATGAATGAAAATATCAAATACTGGATTGGATTTAACCAGGTTCCCGGTATCGGCAGAGTAAAATTCACCCAAATCGAGAATTACTTCGGCGACATCGAAAAAGCCTGGAATGCTGGAATCGATGAGTTTAAAAAAGCCGGCCTCGACGATAATACCGTCAATTCCATCGCCAAGTGGAGACCCCAAATATCGCCTGAAGCCGAACTGGAAAAACTGGAAAAATATAATATCAAGGCTTTCAACTATCACGACAGCGATTATCCCGCCCGGTTGAAGGAAATACACGATTTCCCGCCGGTTATTTATATAAGGGGCAACATATTACCCGAGGACGAATACTGCCTGGCGGTAGTCGGCACCAGGAACCCCAGCGTCTATGGAAAACAGATAACCGAGGAAATAGTATCGGAACTGGCTAAAAACAGAATAACCGTTATCAGTGGATTGGCAAAAGGTATCGACACTATCGCCCACCAGTCGGCGCTCGATGCCGGTGGCAGAACCGTTGCCGTAATGGGCGGAGGTCTCGATAGCGTATATCCGGCTGAAAATGCCAACCTGGCTCGCTGCATATTAAAAAACGGAGCTTTAATCAGCGAATACGCGCCCGGCACCAAACCGAGGCCGGAGAACTTTCCGCGCCGCAACCGTATTATGAGCGGATTGTGTCTCGGAGTACTGGTAATCGAAGCCGGAGAAACCAGCGGCTCATTAATTACCGCACACCTGGCATTCGAACAGGACCGTGAGGTTTTCGCCCTCCCCGGCAGCGTGTTGTCTCCGGCAAGTATCGGCACTAATAAACTCATTATGGAAGGAACCGCCCGGCTTGTGCGCAATGCGTCAGATATCCTGCAGGAGCTTAATTTAACGGCGGTTGCCGAACACCTTGAAGTAAAAGAAATAATTCCCGCTTCGGATACGGAAGCAGTTATTCTTAAGCGGTTGGGAGCCGAACCGCTGCATATCGACGAGGTCTGCCGCGCCAGCGGATTGCCGGTATCCGTAATCAGCAGTACACTGGCTATGATGGAGCTGAAAGGCATGGTAAAGCAGGTCGGCTCTATGAATTACGCGCTCTGCCGCGAGGTACGCGAAAATAAAGAATTATATAAAATCGAGATAAATTAAATGAAAAACAGTCTTGTTATAGTAGAATCGCCAGCTAAGGCAAAAACTCTTTCAAAAATACTCGGCAAGGGTTATTCGATAAAGGCTTCCTTGGGACATATCCGGGATTTGCCGAAAAGCCGCTTAGGCGTGGATATCGAAAATAATTTCGAGCCGAAATACGTCGTTTCGCGGGATAAAAACAAGATCGTGAAAGAACTCAAGGATGCCGCCAAGACAGCCTCTACCGTATATCTGGCGACAGACCCTGACCGCGAGGGAGAGGCTATCGCCTGGCACCTGGTCGAGGCTATAAAATCGAACGACATTAAATACCGCCGCGTCACTTTCCACGAAATAACGCAGGAGGCTATCACTCACGCCTTTAAATCCCCCCGCGAAATCGATATGCAGCTGGTGAATGCGCAGCAGACACGCCGCATACTGGACAGGCTGGTGGGCTACAAGCTTAGCCCTCTGCTGTGGCGTAAAGTAAGAAAAGGTTTATCAGCCGGAAGAGTGCAGTCTGTGGCGGTAAAAATTGTTGTAGACCGCGAGCGTGAAATCGAGAATTTCGTACCGGTGGAATACTGGACGATCGAAGCCGAACTGCGCAAAGACCCTGCCGGAGATACCAAAGCGTTCCGCGCTTTACTGGTTAAAACGACAGATAATAAAAATTCAGACATTAAAAACGAGGATCAAGCCAAAGCGGTCAAAGCGGAACTCGAAAAAGCCGATTACAGCGTCGGCAAGATCGGCGTTAAGAAAACACCGCGCCAGCCGGCGCCTCCCTTTATAACCAGCACACTGCAGCAAGAAGCCTGGAGGCGTTTCCGCTTCACTGCCAAGATGACCATGGCTACGGCACAGCAGCTTTACGAAGGCTTGCCGGTCGGTGAAGAAGGAAGCATCGGCCTGATCACCTATATGAGAACCGACTCGACACACGTCGCTCCTACAGCTCTGGCGGAGGTAAGAAATTATATTTCCAAAAAATACGGGGCTGATTATTTGCCTGCTCACGCACGCTCTTTCTCTCATAAAGTAAAAGGCGCACAGGAAGCCCACGAAGCCATCAGGCCGACCAAGGTCTGGAGAACCCCCGCTTCCATAAAGCAGTATCTCAACCCGACGCAATACAAGATATACAACTTGATATGGCAGAGAATGGTAGCCAGCCAGATGGCGGAAGCATCATTTGAAAATACCACCGTTGATATCGACGCCAAATGCACGCTATCTAAAAATAAATACCTTTTCAGGGCGACCAGCTCGATTAATATCTTCCCCGGATTCATGATTCTCTACAGCGAAGGGAAAGATGACGAGGAAGAAGAGAAATCGCCTGCCCTGCCTCAGATGGTCAAAGGCGATAAATTGAAGCTTCTGAACCTGTTTGACGAACAGCATTTCACCAAGCCGCCGTCACGCTACACGGAAGCTACCTTGATTAAGATGCTGGAACAATGGGGTATCGGACGCCCGAGCACCTATGCACCCATTTTATCAACCATTCAGGAGCGTGAATACGTTACCAAGCCCGGCGGCAGTTTCAAACCGACCGAACTGGGTTTTGTTGTCAACGACCTGCTTTTTCAGTACTTTCCTGATATAGTTAATATCGATTTTACCGCTCACCTGGAAGATGACCTCGATAAAATCGCCAACGAAGGGATAGACTGGATACAGGTAGTCAGGGAGTTTTTCGGGCCGTTCAATGAAGACCTGCAAAAAGCCGCCGAAGTTATCGAAAAAGTTAAACTGGCGGATGAAGAAACCGGCGAAGCCTGCCCGTTATGCAACAAGCCGGTGGTGATCAAGGTCGGTCGATTCGGTAAATTCATGGCCTGCAGCGGTTACCCGGATTGTAAATATACCACTTCATTTAAAATCAAGACCGGCGCCAAATGCCCCGAATGCGGCTCGGATATAATAGAAAAACGCAGTAAAAAGAAGCGCGTGTTTTACGGGTGCAGCAATTACCCGAAGTGCAATTTCGCTATTAATACCAAACCCTTGCCGCAGCCCTGTCCGAAATGCGGCGGACTGGTAACGGTTTATCGGGCAAAGTGGGGCAAATGCACCAAATGCGATTATAAAAATAAACTCCAGCAGGATTAATTTCGATGCAGGAAGTTTTTAACAGGTATATCAATTACTTGATTGCCGAACGCAACGTATCGCCCTATACGATACGCAACTATACCAGCGACCTGGTAGGAAACTCCAAGCGCGGTACGGAAAAGGGCTTCTTCCAGTTTTTACGTCTGAAAAAAATCGAATCGCTGGATAAAGCCGATAAATGGGTTTTAAGAGAGTATCTGGCTTATTTAGCCAATCAGGGAGTTGCCAAAGCAAGCATCGCCCGTAAACTATCGGCTATCCGCTCTTTTTACCGCTATCTTTCGAGAGAAAAAATCCTCGATAAGAACCCCATTGAACATTCCGTTTCACCGAAGCTGGATAAACGTTTACCCGAATTTCTGACCATCGAAGAGGTGGTAAAATTATTACAGGCTCCCGATTTATCCACTCCGCAGGGGTTACGCGACCGCGCCCTGATTGAATTGATATATGCTTCCGGCTTGCGCGTCAGCGAACTGGTAAACCTTGACATTGATAATATCGATATGGAAACCCGCGAAATACGCGTTTGGGGCAAGGGTTCCAAGGAACGCATCGTATTGATGGGAGAACATGCCGAAACAGCCATAAACAATTATCTTACTCACGGAAGACCCAAACTACTGGTAAAAAGAAGCGGGGGCGGGGCTTTGTTTTTAAACCGTGACGGTAACCGGCTTACCGAACGCATGGTACAGATACTGATACGTAAATACGCCAGGCTGGCGGGCATCGAGAAGGATGTGCACCCCCATCTGCTGCGCCATACTTTTGCTACACATATGCTCGACGGCGGAGCCGACCTGAGAGTTGTTCAGGAACTTTTGGGTCATTCGAACCTGTCGACCACCCAAATTTATACCCATGTTACTCACAGCCAGGCGCGCAAGGTCTATCTTGCCGCCCATCCCATGGCTAAACTGGAAGGAAAGACCGATGCAGATAAAAAATAGAATTGATAAACTGAGACAGATACTCGAAGAAAAAAGCATCGACGCCTTTTTAATATCGCAGCCTGAAAACAGGTATTACCTCTCCGGCTTCAGCGGTTCGGCAGGATATTTATTCATTACAAGAAAATATGCCGTACTGGCTACCGATTTTCGTTATTTCGAACAGGTAAAAATACAGGCGCCCGATTATACCCTGTTTCAAATATCCGGCAGTTTAAGCAAGTGGGTTCCCGAAGTAATCGACGGGTTAAGGATTAATAAATTAGGGTTCGAATCCGCGGATATTACTTTCGACAGATATCAAAACTTTTCATCGATTATCGAGAAATCCGGTATAGAATTAAAATTACTGCCTTTTACCGATACGGTTGAAACGATAAGGACGGTAAAAGACTCCCGGGAAATCGCTTGCATCGAACGGGCGGCTAATATAAGCGACATAGCCTTTAAACATATCTCCGGGATAATTCGCGCAGGTATGACGGAACTGGAACTGGCCTGGGAACTGGAAAAATCACTGCGCGAAGCAGGTAGCCAATCGATGCCTTTCGAGATAATAGTCGGTTCCGGCCCCAATGCGGCGTTGCCGCATGCGCATCCATCCAGACGTATTATTCAAGAAGGAGAACCGGTTGTCATCGATTTCGGCGCTAAAGTAGAAGGTTATTGCAGCGATATCACCAGGACGCTGTGTGTTGGCAAACCGGATGCCACTTTCAATAAAATTTACAATATTGTTCTCGATGCCCAGATGTCGGCTATTTCGAAGATTGCAAATGGAACGACAGGCGCTCAAGCTGACGGCTTTGCCAGAAGCGTTATCGAAGCCGCCGGATACGGTGAAACCTTCGGCCACAGCCTGGGACATGGAGTCGGTCTGGCGGCACACGAAAAACCTTCTTTAAGCCGCGTTTCCGAGGATATACTGACCGGAAATATGGCATTTACCGTAGAACCGGGGATTTATATAGCGGGCTGGGGCGGTATCCGTATAGAAGATACAGTTATCATAAAAAATGGTAAAATAAGCGTACTTACACAGTCGGCAAAATAGTATTGGAGAGATTAAATGTTAAGCGGTTCGGAATTAAGAAAAGGTGTTGTCATCGTATTCAACGATAAATTGTACCAGGTTGTAGAATATAAGCATGTTAAAATGAAAAGAACGGCGCTGGCTCATGTAAAACTTCGTGACATCGTTGCCGGACATACCATCGAACAGAGTTTCCAGTCGGATGACAAATTTAAAAGAGCCAACTTGGACAGACGTTACATGCAGTATCTTTATAATGACAGCGGATTGTATTACTTTATGGATACCGAAAATTTCGAACAAATCACCGTTAATGAATCGCAGCTTGAGGGTTCAATAGGTTATCTTAAAGAAGGGATGCAGGTCGAGGTATCGAGCTATAAAGAAAAAATATTAGATATCGAAATACCTGTTTCCGTCGAACTCGAAGTAACCGAGACGGAACCCGGCTTCAAAGGTGATACCGCTACCGCAGGAACCAAACCGGCAAAACTGGAAACCGGTATCAGCATTCAGGTTCCCCTATTCATAAACATCGGAGATATATTAAAAGTGGATACAAGGTCGGGTGCCTACCTGGAAAGGAAAAACTGATAAATGCTGAAAGCAGACCTGCATACCCATACCTGTTATTCGCCGGACTCCGATAGCTCCCTGGATGCTATTATCCGGCAGTGTTTAAAGAAAGGCATCGATTGCCTGGCGGTATGCGACCACGGTACGACCGAAGGAGCTTTAAAGCTTCAGGCGATAGCGCCGTTTAAAGTGATTGTCGCCGAAGAAATTTTAACGCCTCACGGAGAGATAATGGGAATGTTTTTAAAAGAAACGATCCCCAGCCTGATAACCCCGCAAGAGGCAATCAAGAGAATAAGGGAACAGGACGGACTGGTATGTATTCCGCATCCGTTCGACAAATTCCGTTCATCGGCATACCAGGGGATAAATCTCGAAGAGATTAAAAGTGATATCGATATAATTGAGGTTTACAATGCCAGGACGCTTCCCTTCCAGAACCGCAAACAAGCGCTGGAATTTGCCGTGAATAACAATTTCAGGCAGAGCGCCGGCAGCGACGCTCATGCCATATCCGAAATAGGAGTCACTTATATTGAAATGCCGTACTTCAACGATAAAGAGGGCTTTTTAACCGCGCTTGAACAGGGAAAAATCACCGGGCGGTCTTCCAGCCCGCTGGTACACTTTGTCAGCGTAAAAAACAAGATAATGAAACGGTTCA